>CALGVF010000413.1 GCA_937920115.1 uncultured Clostridia bacterium | reverse complement strand
GAACGACAAAGATACGGTCAAGGAGTTGGCTGTTTACTCGTCGGAAATCGCAGGTTCGGACGAAAATCACACGGCAGTACTTAGTAACGACGAAAAGTACGTCGCAGACTTTTTTATCGGCTAAATATTCTTTTTACATTGTATGAAGAGGTCGGAAATTACTCAGAGGGGATTTCTATCGTGAATCTCGTGCCTTCTTCTACTTTCGAGTTTACCGTTATTTTTAGTTCGAGGAGTTCCGCTATCTTCTTTACGGTCGCAAGCCCGAGTCCGTTGCCTCGGGTGTTCCTCGACTTGTCCGCTCGGAAATATTTGTCGAACATTCTTCGCTTCGTTTCTTCGTCCATTCCTATGCCGTCGTCCGCTATCGTTACCGATATTCCTTTGTCGCCTTCCGTAACGTATACGCCCACTTTCCCGTTTTCTCGGGAGTATTTTATCGCGTTGTCGAGTACGTTTATAAATACTCGGCTTAAAAGTTCGTCGTTGCTTTTAACCGTACATTCCCCGAAGTCCGCGTCGATTTCGATATTTTTCTTCTCCCATTCGGGTTGCAGGGTGAGTATGCTCTTTCTGAGCAGTTCCGACAGGTCGAATTCCCTTTCGACTACTTCCAGACGGTTGCTTTGAAGTCTGTCGAGCATGAGCGTGCTTGCCGTCAAGTCCACGAGTCTGTCCGACTCGGAAACGATAAAGGACAGGTACTCTTTCGCCTCTTCGTCAGGTAAATTTCCGTTCGCAATGAGTTTCGCGAACCCTCTTATCGAGACTATCGGTGTTTTCAGTTCGTGCGAGAAATCGTTGATAAAATCGTCTTTTTCCTCTTCCGCTTGTCTGAGCCTGAGGGCGACGGTCTCTATCGCTTCGCCTATTTTTTTGTAGTCGGAAACGAGTTTGCCGAGCGAAATTTCATAGTCGCCTCGGGATATTTTCTCGGTTGCTTCGCGTATTTTCGCCGCGTCCTCTTTGCGTTTTCTGTATCTCAAATACCAAAGGCACAGCAAAATTGCGGCTACGCAGGCGAATATGAACGCAAAAAACGACGTTCCGTAATTCATGTTGACCGTCACCGCTCCCGTCTTTATGAGTATGAACGTGACGAAAAAGCCGAACAGACAGGCGAGAATTATCGTGAGTACTGCGTATATCGCTTCCGCTATCAGCGATTTTTCGGGCTTCTTTTTCCTACTCATCGGACTTTACCGCCTTGTACCCGAGACCTCTCACCGACTTTATTTCTATGGACTTCACACCTTGCAACTTTTCCCTTATGCGGTTGATATGCACGTTTAAAGTGTGGTCGTCCTTGTCCGTCTTGCCCCATATTTCTTCCATGAGTTCGTTCCTCGTGAATATCTTTCCGAGCGAGGAAGCGAGTTTGAAAAGGAGCAGAAATTCTTTCTGCGTGAGGTCGATTTCCGTGTCGCCGACAGTCGCCGTCAGTTTGGAAAAGTCAAGCGATAAGTCGTTAAAACGCAGTTTTTGCTCGGAAACGGCTTTGCTTCTGCGGAGCAGAGCCTTGATGCGTAAAAGCAGTTCTTCCTCGTCTACGGGCTTGGTCATATAGTCGTCCGCTCCGACCATAAAACCGTAGTGTTTGTCCGACGGCGATTGCTTCGCCGTGACTATTATAATGGGAACGTCCGCGTCCTTACGCCTTATCGCTTCCGTGAGACGGAATCCGCTCATATCGGGAAGCATTATATCCGCTAAAATAAGGTCGGGGCGAACTTCGTCTATAAGCGATAACGCCTCTGCGGACGAAAACGCGGAAACGGGTTTGTAGCCGCCGTTTCTTAAAACTATGGACATTAGTTTGTTAGTCGGGATATCGTCCTCGACTATAAGAATTGAAAACATACTTTAAGTATAACATAAAATTCGTCTCAATGAAAGCGTTTTCGGCAAAATCGTGAAAATGCAATTAAATATGTGAAACGTGCATAAAAAGGGGAGTTATACGCTTTAAAATCGTTTACTTGCCCGAAAAAATGTGCTAATATTATGGTGGAAAGAAATACGAAAGACCGAATGAAACGCAAACGGAGGGTGCTATAATGTTGGAACTTAAAGAAATCGTAAAAGAATATTACACGCAGGACGAAACGGTGCGGGCTTTAAAAGGGGTGAGCGTTAAATTCCGCGAAAGCGAATTCGTTTCGATTTTAGGTCCGTCGGGCTGCGGCAAGACCACGCTTTTGAATATCGTCGGCGGTCTCGACCGTTACACTTCGGGCGACCTTATCATAAACGGCAAAAGTACCACTAAATTTACCGATAAAGATTGGGATACCTACCGCAACCACTCGATAGGTTTCGTATTTCAGAGTTATAATCTTATCCCTCATCAGACAGTACTCGAAAACGTCGAACTCGCTCTCACTCTTTCGGGCGTAAAAGCCGCCGAAAGGCGTGAAAGGGCGATAGCCGTTCTCGAAAAAGTCGGGCTCGGCAGTAAAATCAACGCCCGCCCCAACCAACTTTCGGGCGGTCAGATGCAGAGAGTCGCTATCGCGAGAGCGTTAATCAACAACCCCGACATTCTGCTTGCTGACGAACCGACGGGAGCCCTCGATAGTAAAACGAGCGTGCAGATTATGGATTTATTGAAAGAAATCTCGTCCGAAATGCTTATAATCATGGTCACGCACAACCCCGAACTCGCCGAAAAATACTCGTCGAGAATTATAAGGCTTCTGGACGGCGAACTCGTGGGCGACGACAACCCCGTGACCGACGAAGAGGCGGCTGAAATCGTAAAAGCGGACGAGGAGAAAGAGGAGAAACTCGCGGCGGAATCGGCAGACGCGGCGAACGCTTCCGACGAAAAAGCAATCGAACGCGTTAAGCAAAAGAAAAAGAGGACTTCGATGTCCTTTTTGACGGCTTTATCGCTCAGTTTCAAAAACTTACTTACTAAAAAGACGAGAACCCTGCTCGTTTCGTTCGCGGGGAGTATCGGCATAATCGGAATCGCTCTCATATTATCGCTGTCGAGCGGCTTTCAGAATTATATAAACGGAGTGCAGAGAGACACTCTCTCAAATTATCCCGTGCAGATAATGCGGCAGTATACGAGTTTTTCGGCTCTGATGACGGGCGGCGGCGAACCCGAAAAGGATAAGTCGCAGAAATACCCCGACGGCAGCGACCTTAAAGTCAACGACACGATAGGCGAACTTTACAGGGAATTTATGAAAGGCACTCAGCCGAACGACATACAATCGTTTAAACGTTATCTCGATAACAGCGGCTACGACAAGACGAAAATCACGGCGATTCAGTATTCCTACTCGGTCGAATTCGACGTTTACGGCAAGCCTTACGGCGGAGCGGACGGCGAGACCAAACTCATTAAGAACGCCATTAAAGATATGATTAAAAAATGGAGCGAGGGAAGCGGCACGGGTACGACGATTGCGGGAATGGACGCGAGCGACGTATATTTCCCCGTGTGGTCGGAAATGATTGACAACGTAGACGTTATCAAAAGTCAGTACGAACTCGTTGGCGGCGGCAGTAAGTGGATATCGACCGACGATACCGATAAAATAATGGTCGTCGCGAATGCGTACAACGAAATACCGAGTTACGTTCTCGCTTCCGTCGGCTTGGCTCCCGAACCGTCGTTGACGGAAAAGTCGCCCGACATAACGTATAAAGCCGAGGATCTCATAGGCAAAGAGTTCTACCTGCTCACAAAGCCCATGACTTACGTTAAGGAATCGGAATCGGAAAAGAAATACTCGGAGATAACCGACGAGAGCAGCCTCGAAGAACTCGCTAAGTCCAAGGGCAGAAAAGTCTCTATCGCGGGCGTTATCAGACCGAAAGAAGGTATTACGGCGACTTCGATAAGCGGCTATCTCGTGTATTCGTCGGGGCTTACGAAGGCTCTTATTTCGGATATGAACAATACCGAACTCGTAAAGGAGCAGAGAAGAGAATTTGCAGACGCCGAAGAAAACGGCGGGAAAGCGATAAACTTATTGAAAGGCGTCGAGGTCTTGGACAATCAGAACGACGTATACGACGTTCTCGGCGGCGTGGGACTTGTCGACCCCGAAAATCCGAGTGCGATAAACATTTATCCCGCGACTTTCGAGGATAAAGATTATGTGAATTCGCTTATCGAAACGTACAACAAACAATTCCCCGAAGAGGGCGACGGCTCGGAGAAACGTATTAAATACGACGATTATCTCGGAATGGCGTTGTCGTCGATGACTACGATAATCAACGCGGTGTCCTACGTTTTAATCGGATTCGTTTCGGTATCGCTTATAGTTTCGTCGATAATGATAGGAATAATAACCTATATTTCGGTACTCGAAAGGATAAAGGAGATAGGCGTACTCAGGGCTTTGGGAGCGTCGAAGAGAGACGTTTCGAGGGTGTTCAACGCGGAAACTCTGATAATAGGGTTCGCCGCGGGCGTAATAGGTATAGGAATCACGGTACTTTTGGATATACCGATAAGTTTGATAATAAAATCGCTTGCGGGAATATCGAACGTGGCGGTATTGCCGTGGCAAGGCGGACTGATACTCGTGTCGATATCGATGGTATTAACGCTGATAGCGGGATTCATACCGTCGAAGATAGCGGCGAAGAAAGACCCCGTAATCGCCCTCCGCTCGGAATAAGACGGAATAAGATTTCGGATAAAATCGAGCGATAAAACTTAAACTTTTTCCGATAACTCCTTGCTTTTTTCTCTGAGAAAAGCAAGGAGTGCGGTTATTCCCGACAAATATAATAAAAGACTGCGTTGCCGTTTTTTAAAACGGTTGCAGTCTTTTTTACGTTATTTTTGTGCTTTTGACGACTAAATTACTCCTGCTTTTTTCTTCGCTATAAGTCTGCCGTAGTCTTTATAAATATCCGACACTACCTCGTCCCATGTAACGTACAGGTCTCTCTTTGCACCCTCGGCAACTTTGCTGTAATATTCCTCGTCGTTTAAAATCTGTTCGATTTTCTCGGCGAACGCCTCGTCGCTTTGGTCGGCGATAAAGCCGTTTACGTCTTCCGTGACCGTTCCCGCCGTTCTCGCACCTCTTAAGAATACGGTCGGAGTGCCTTGGCACGCCGCTTCTATCTGAACGAGCGAGTTCGCGTCGTATAGCGACGGGAATAAGAACAACTTAGCCCTCGCGTAGATTTTTTCGAGCGTTTCCGCTTCGGCGATTTTCCCGCACATAATCACGCGGTCGGTGATTGCGAGTTCTTCGAGGAGTTTTTTAAACTCGTCCTCGTCCTGCCCTGTGCCAACGAAAAGCATTTTGAACTCGTACCCTTTGTCTTTGAGGATTTTTAACGAACGGGCTATGAGTTGTATGTTTTTGAGGTAATTTATTCTGCCCACAAACAGGAATACCGTTTCGTCCTCTTTAAGTCCGAACTTCTCGTTTACGAACTTATAGGCGGACTTTTTATCTTCAATCGGGGTGTGAGAGGTCGCGTTCCGACGAACGAAACAAGGGGCTTTTAAGTTGTATTCGTCTATATAGAGACTGCGAATCGCGTCGTTTACGGCGTAACATTCGTCGCAGGCGTTAAAGGTCTGCATAATGAGAAGCATCGCAATATCGACGCTCGATTTCAGTTTGAGGTTTCTCTCGCAGTCCTGTTTGTATTGCGAGTGAAGAGTGGCGACGACGGGAACGTTGTGTTTTTTCGCATAATTCACGCCGACCTGTCCCACGAAAAACGGCGAATGAATATGAACGATATCGAGTTCGCTTCTGTTGAGTTCGTCGAGGAAATTACCGTCGAAGCCGGGCGTGGGGATAGCGTAGTCGTATTTTTTCAAGAACATTGCGTTGCATCTCACGACCTTATAAGGGAAATCGTCCTTATAATTCTCGTCCGAGCATTTCGGGCAGAAGACGGTGACTTCCGCGACTTTTGAAAGTCTTGTCGCATAGTTATCGACGACTTTAATTACGCCGTCTATCATAGGATAGAAGACGTCGACAAAAATTCCTATTTTCATATTGTTGTTCCTTATCATTTTTTATCGGGCGCTGTGCCATACGATATGTGTATTTTCGGGACGTCGAGGGCGCCGTCCCCTACGGTATATATAATTTTGGGACGTCGAGGCGCCGTCTCCTACGATATACATAATTTCGTGACGTCGAAGCGCCGTCCCCTACGGTATAATTTTTTCGGAACGTCGAGGGTACCGTCTCCTACGATATAATTTTTTCGGGACGTCGAGGGCACCGTCCCCTACGATTGTAAAAATATATCGAATCATAAAAAAAACGGCTTGAAACGAGAATTTATTATTGCGGTTAAATATAATATTTGTCTTCTATCCACCGTATCGGGTTGTTTATTACGTAATTCTTTCTGACTATATAATCGTCAAAATCTCTTATAATGTGTTCCATATATGAACGTTGAAAAACGTTATAGCCTATTTCTTTGTTACATAATCTCTTAAACGCCGCAATTACTCGCGGTAATTTTGCGTTTGCCGGTGTGTGTGAAGCCGTCGGGGACGGCGTTCCCGACGTTCCGCCGTTATATTCGGTCGCGTTATAAATTTCAGCCGTATTGGACGGCGCTATTGATGTCCCGCCGTTAAATTCGTCTGCATTATTACAAAGCGAAGCCGTAGGGGACGGCGCCCTCGACGTCCCGTCATTCGGGTCGACGGAACTTTCTAATGCCACAATTAAATGTATATGGTTCGGCATAATAACGTAATCGTCTATTTTAACGCCGTCGATTCGTTCGCTTGATAAAATATATTTCTCGGCTGTTTTTCCGACTTCGGTCAATTCGACGTTTACGGTATCGCTGCCGTCGGAAAATTTTTCGTTTTTTATTTCTGAAAATATTTTCTCTCTGTTTTTTGAACAAATTGTTATAAAATATACGCCGTCTACACCGTAATCATATTCGGCAAGACGTATAATTTTTCTGTTCGGAAGAAGTTGTTTTTTCATTTTACAGAATATTCCGAATGTTGGTTCGGTTCGACTAAAACAGTCTTGTAATCGGTGTATATTACGCTTCCCGATTTCGCTTTCGGCGGCTTCTTCACATACTTTTTGAACGTGTAATCGACGGGTATCTTCGTTCCGCCTTGCCCGTCGCTGTAATACGCACATATCTCCGCGGCAATCTCTATGACTTTGTCGGGTATCGTCTCGCCTTTCGTCTCGATTATGACGTGCGAGGAGTGATACCCCTTCGTGTGAAGCCATAAATCGTCCTTGAACGCCCGACCTGTAAGTCTGTCGTTCTGAACGTTGTTTTTGCCGCATTTCACGACGAACCCTTCGACGTTGTACACCCTGTACGGACTCTCTTTTGCCTCTTTTTTTCGGTATTTCGGCTGCGGAATTATCCCGTTTTCCATAAGTTCGTCCTCTACGTCCGCAAAATCGGAGATTTTTTCAGCCGAATTTATCTCGTAAAGCACCGATTTTAAGTACGCGAGTTCTTTTTCCGTCTCTTCTTTTTGCGGAATGGTGATTTCCAACGCCCTCTTTTGCTTCGCGTATTTCTTAAAATACTTCTGAGCGTTCTTGTTCGCCGAAAGCGTTTTGTCGAGCGTTATTTTCACGGGCTTGTTTTCGTCGTAATAGTTTTCGAGCGTGACCTCGCTTGCCCCTTGCTTTACCATGTACGAATAGGCGGTTAAAAGTTCGCCTTTAAGCCGCAAGGTCTCGTTGTCGGACGATTCGAGTATTTTTTCCTCTTCCGCCTGTAATTTTTTGGCGTTTTTCTTGATAAGTCCGCTTATTTTATCTGTGAGTTGCTTCTGTTTCGCCGAAAACCCCTTTTTAACGTCTCGGTCGGTGTAGTAGGCGTCCATTCCGTCCGACAGATTGTCGAAATATCTCTTTTCGCCCGTCACTACCGAGTAGTCGAAAACGTAGAAGTCTCTCTGCTTACCCTCGCCCGCGATATTTCCCTTAATCGGCGGGTTTAAATACAGGTCGTATAACCTCTCGTAAATCTCTTCGGGAGAGGTTACGCCATTAACCCTTTCGGCGAATTCGAGGGCGGTGATAAAGGAGAACCCCTTGAAATTCTGAAATATAAAATTGCCGAGGTCTCGCCCGTTATATGCCGATAATCGACTTATAGAGCCGTTTTTATCGCTTAATGCCGCCTTGTCCTGAGGCTTCGGGAAGAGGTATTTCGCCCCCGAAAGGGTCACTCTCGAAGTCGCCACGTCGAGCGGAGCGTTTTTGAGACAGCCTAAAATCACGCCGTTTTCGGTGAGAATAAGGTTGGAATATTTACCCATAATTTCGGCGTATAAAACCTTTTGCGTGTTCTCTCGGAAATCGTTTTTGCACGAAAAAGTCACGGCAACTATTCTCTCGAAATCAATCGCGGCAACGCTTTCTATCGTCGCTCCGAGCAGGTGCTTGCGGAGAAGCATACAGAAGTTGGGGGCGACTTTCGGGTTCGGCTTTTCTTCCGAGATAAACGAAACGCGGCAGTTTTCGGCGTTCGACGAAAGGACGAGAACGCGGCTTCCCGTTTTCGAGTAGGTTAGAAGATATACGTCGTCCTTGTCGGGTTGCGAAACTCTGTTGATTTTCGCCCCGCTTAAAACACGGTTCAATTCCGCCGCCGTGTGTTTTATCGAAAATGCGTCCTGTGGCATAACTTTATCGTCCTTTTTTCAAAGCGGCAGACCGAGATTATCGGTCGCCTATGACACAATTATATATAATTTTATTATAAAAGTAAAATTTATTGACCGAATAATTTGCAAAATCGGGAAAAATATGTTAGAATAGTTCCACGCGACGATTTTTGGCGACGAAAAACGGCAGAAATCGCGAAATAACGACGGAAACAATCTGTAAGGAGTATGAATAATGAAGTACAGTTACGAAAAAGGCGATAAAAGTACGGTAAAACTCACCGTAACGCTTACCGCGAAAGAATGGAGCGGAATGCAGGATCAGGCTTACGAAAAGACGAAGTTCAAGTATCAGGTCCCCGGATTCAGAAAAGGACACGTTCCCAAGTCCGTAATCGAACAGCAGTACGGCAAGGGCGCGTTTTACGAAGAGGGAATCAACCTCGCGTTCGCGAAATATTACTACGATATTCTTGAAAAAGAAACCGCGATAGAACCCATCGACCGTCCCGACGTTTCGATTGACAAACTCGACGAAAAGGGCTTGACTTTCACGGCGGTTATACCCGTTAAACCCGAAGTAAAACTCGGCGATTACAAAGGTATAAAGATTGAAAAAGTTGAGTATAATGTTAAGGACGACGACGTCGCTTCCGAGGTCAACAGACTTTTGGAACAGCACGCTACCGAAGAAAACGTCGAAGGCAGAGCGGCTAAGGACGGAGATATCACCGTAATAGATTACAGCGGAGCGATTGGCGGCGTTAAATTCGACGGCGGCACGGCTGAAAAGCAGACCCTCGTTTTGGGAAGCGGAACGTTTATCCCCGGATTCGAAGAGGGCGTCGTCGGAATGAATATCGGCGATACCAAGGATATAACGGTTAAATTCCCCGACGACTACGGCGCGGAGGAACTCAAAGGCAAAGAAGCCGTGTTCACCGTAACTCTTCACGAGATTAAAGAAAAGAAACTTCCCGAACTCACCGACGAATTCGTCAAAGACAAGACGGGCAACGAAACGGTAGATTCTTACAAGGCGTCGGTCAAAGAGAAACTCGAAAAAGCCAACGCTCAGAGAGCGGAAAGAGAAATCGAAGATAAACTCATCAAGGCGGTTTCCGAAAAGAGCGAAGTCGAAATCCCCGACAGCCTTACGGAAAGAGAAATAGACAATATGGTACAGCAGGCTTCTTACAGACTTATGTATCAAGGTCTTAAATTTGAAGATTATCTCAAATACACCGGTCAGACTATGGAGTCTTACAGAGACGGACTTAAAGACGCCGCGAAAGACCACGTTAAAACTCAACTCGTTATCGACAAGATTTTAACGGACGAGAAAATCGAGGCTACGAAAGAGGAAGTCGACGCGAAGATTGCCGAGCAGGCTGAGTCGGTCGGAAAGAGCGTAGACGAGTACGCTAAGACTATCAGCGACAAACAACGCGGATATATCGAAAACGGAATCGTAATCGACAAGTTGTTCAAATTCCTTAAAGACAACAACACGATTGCGTAAATATTGCGTAAATAAAAACAAAAACTAAGGGGGTAATTGACGTAATTACCCCCGTTTTATCTCAATCATTTGCGGCTAAACGGAGGCGAATATGTCACTTATTCCTATGGTCGTGGAACAGACCGACAGGGGCGAACGTTCCTACGACATTTATTCAAAACTTTTAGAAGAACGTATAATATTCATTACGGGCGAAATCAACGACGCGGTCGCCAATACCGTCGTCGCCGAACTGCTTTACTTGGAAGCGAAAGACAGTACGAAAGATATAGATATATACATCAACAGCCCCGGAGGCAGCGTGACCTCGGGTCTTGCGATTTACGACACTATGAACTTTATCAAGTGCGACGTGTCGACG
>CALGVF010000412.1 GCA_937920115.1 uncultured Clostridia bacterium | reverse complement strand
ACGAACCCGCCGGGGCGCCTTATGAATTCGAAACGCCGCAGTGGGCGTTCCCCGATTTTACCGTCGACGAAAAGTGGGGAGAATGCGTCGGACTCGGCGAGCCGCCATGCACGCCGTGGGGAGCGATATTCTATGATTACAGTCTTTATTCGTCGAATACGGTTGAATTCGTATCCGTGACCGCGCCTAAGGACGTAAAAGCGGGCGATACCGTAAAAATCCCCGTCACGCTCATCGCAAAAGATCAATTTACGTCCGTCGTTCCGTTGCAGGTGACGATATGGCTGAGAAACGCGATAAGCGGAATAGCAAGCACGACGCTTACTTTGGTAGATAAAAATACCGATATGACGAAGTGGGCGGTCGGCGAGGAAACGGAGGTCGTATTCGAACTGAAAATCCCCAAATATCTTGCGAGCGGAGAGTATCAGGTTCAGTTGTCCGACAGTTATATAACTCTCGATAACAACTTTAACGACGCGAAATTCGTCGAGTTTTCCGTTACGGGGCTTGACGATCAGAACGAGAAACTCGTAAGTAAAATAGAAAATTACAACGGCGTTCCTACGATTACCATAAACGGAAAGCCTTATTCGCCTATAATGTATACCCGTCCCGAACTCGAAGGTTCGCTTCCGGGGTGCGAAGAGACGATAACCGAATCGGGACTTCAACTGTATTCTACGAGACTCAACTCGCAACTCGAAACATTCTGGCTCGGGGAAAACCGAGTAGACTTTACCGAATTCGACAACTCGGTTTACGATCTGATGGCGGTAAACGGCGACGCGAAGATTATGCTTTGCATAACTATGTTTGCGCCCCCGTGGTGGATGAAACTCCCCGAAAATCAGGACGAACTCGTAATACAAAGTACCCGAAACAGAGAAACCAACGAACTGAAAGAAAACACGAAACCCGAGAAGTCCACGGGCGTGTCTTTCGCCTCGACGAAATTCAGAAACGAGTCGGCGGAAGTGCTGATAAAACTCATAAATCACGTCAGACAGCAAACGTACTACAATAAGATTTTTGCATTCCAGATTTGCGCGGGAGCGACTTACGAGTGGATGGTTATAGAATCGGGTACGCTCGACGCCGCGGCGGATTACAGTAAAGCCTCCGAAAACGGCTTTAAATCGTATCTCCGTAAAAAGTACGTTACGCAGGCGAATTTGCGTAAGGCGTGGCACGACGAAAAAGTTACTTTCGACACGGCGACTATTCCGGATATTACCGAAAGAGACCCCAACGGAATGGGCGGAAAACTCTTTTACGACCCGCAAAAAGACCAACGGCTCATCGACTTTAACCTTTATTTAAGCGACGCGGGCGCAGATACGTTGCTTTTCTATGCGGAAATCGTAAAAACGCTTACCGATAACGAGAAAATTCTCGGAGCGTTCAACGGATATATGTGGGCGCAGGCAGGCTCGGACGCAAACGGGAAAATACACTCGTCTTTCAATCGTCTGCTCAACTCGGAATATATCGACTTCTTCGCTTCGCCTCTTGCGTACAGCGAGAGATATTTAGGACAGGCTTCGACGTATATGCCGATGATCGACAGTATTTTGTCGCACGGGAAGATGTATATCGCCGAGATCGACCACAGAACGTCGCTCGAAACGAGTTATTCGGATAATTTCCAATACGGAAGCGGTCAGGGTATTTCCACGGGAAAAACGTATACTATCCGCGAAACCGTATTGCAGTATAAGAGAGATATAATTCAGGGACTTCTAAACGGCGTGGGAATGTGGTTCTTCGACATGCGAGGCAACTGGCTGGGCGAAGAACAATTCTATCAGGTCATATACGATATGAAAAAGGAATACGACTATTCGTACACCTTTACAAATAAGAGTAACCTCAACGAAGTGGCGGTAATAGTCGGCGAAGAAACTTACGCTTATTCCACACTTTCGGGATTCAACGCCGTATATCACTTCAACAACTACTTATACAGGGTTCAGAGAAAGAGCCTTAACACTATGGGTGCAGGGTACGATACCTATTCTATGAGCGACCTTGTGGACGGAAAAGTTCCCGAACACAAAGTATATATAATGC
>CALGVF010000411.1 GCA_937920115.1 uncultured Clostridia bacterium | reverse complement strand
TCTTCAGTTCGTTTTTCGCATATCTTCCAACCAATTCTTTATCGGTAACGGATTGATTTTTCGACCATTCGGAAAGCACGTACGCGTTTAAATCACACCACATTTCCGAACCGTTTTTAACGGTAATTTCGCTGTTTTTACCGCATTTGCCGTTTACATACGGTCCGCCCCAACCGCCGCCGCGAGACCAGAGCCATATTCCTTTTACAAGTACGTTTTCATTTCTGAAAAAGTCTCTTAGGCATTTGTTTTCACCTTTTTTCATAAGCGACGAATATTCCTCGAAGCCGTTTATCACCCCGCCCGCGATATAATTCGGAAACGCCCCCTTGCCCTCGTATTCCCTCGCGCACTGAACCTCGACTATCTGCTTGTGTCTGCCGGCGTTCAAACATTGATTAAAGGTAAATCCGCGGTGAAAATCGCCGCTCGTATGCTTTATGCAAAAGTAAAACAAATCGTTTTCCCGAACGATTCCGTCTATTTTCAAATACTCCCGTTTATCATACTGAAACTCGCCGAATCCCCACGTTCTATAATAAATCTTCACGCCGTGTTTTTCGCAGGCGTTCTTTATTAGCAATTCGATAAGGGTCAGATGGTATGAGGCGTCTCCGTTTAAAATCGGATTGTTTCCGACGAACAGCGGCTCGCCGTATTTTTCACCCGTATACGTTTCGCCGTACCTCACGAAAATTCCTTTTACGCACGGAAAAGTTTTAAAGGTTTCGTCAAACATTTCGGCAATTACGTCTTGCGTGAATTCCTTTTTTATATCGATTCTTCCCTTGCCGTCCAAAACCTCGGGATAAATTTCCACAAGCGATTTCGGAAACACGATCATATCCGCCATAAACGATACCTCTATTCCCTTTTCGCTGAAACCATCGTATAAAGCGGCAAATTCTCTACGGCGTTTTTCTATAATTTTTCTCTCTTCGCTCCCCTCGGGAAACACCGCCCGACGGCCGTATTTTTCGGTTAGCCCGTCCCACAAAAGGGCGTAAAAAGCGGAGCGGAATAAATCGAACGACTTGCCGTCGTAGCCGCGTGATTTCAAAAAATCAGGCTCGTTATATCGCGTTTCATAAGGCGTTTCGGCAGGATTGTTATGCACGAGATCGCATACGAACAATTTATTCATTTTCAATAAACCTTTCCTTTTCCGTTGAAAATTATAAGCGGGGCGACTGCCCACGGGTGGAATAAACTTGTATTCCATTTTTGTTCCTTTCCCCACGCCTCGAAAGTCGTCGTTGCTCCCTCTTTTATCATATTGAGCCACGCGTTTTCGTCAAGCATGAGTTCAATCGCCTTGTCTCTTTCGCCGTTTTCTACAAGTGCGGCAAGAGCGAAATACGCCATATACACGCCCATAGAGTTAAGTTTTTTATCGTAAATTATTTTGACGAGTCTCTTTTTAAGACCCTCGTCCTTTCCGTATATTCCGAACAACAGAGGAAAGATATTCGAGTGGACAGCCGAGTGAGTTTTGCTTTCCGAGTCGCAGAACAAGCCCGTTTCTTCGTTGTAAAACGTCTTGCAAAACGACTTTATAACCCCGTCCGTATCTCTGACTTTTTCATACCCGCAAATCCCCTCTATTTCGTTCATCGCCTTTAAAAACCCTATCCATAAGGCGTTTAACGCATTGTGTACGCCGTCGCCTATGGGCTTAGTAAGCGGAAAATCGTAACCGTCTCTGAGGTTCGCGGGCCAATCGACAAGGTTCCATTGTCCGTACAATTTTTCTATCAGTCCGTCGCCTCGGTCGAACGAAGAAAAGTACTCGTACATTCCTTTAAGCGTAGGTTCGACGTACTTCAAAAACTCTATATCTCCGTCGA
>CALGVF010000410.1 GCA_937920115.1 uncultured Clostridia bacterium | reverse complement strand
TAAACGTAATGGCAAACACGTGAACGGCTCAACCCTCTACAAGAAAAACCGGAATACCGAATCGAAAATTTTAAACAGACGTCGTGATTCCGCTAAAAGAATTATCGAATCGTTTTAATTTTTCCTTCGGCTATATCTCTACCCCCTTTCTCTCAAAAGGGGCGGTTTACCGTGCCTAATCTATCTCTATCTCGTTATCACTGTCTTCCTCTTTTTGCTTAAAATAGCCTCGCCTGTCCGTTATGTGGTAATACTCAAAATAATCTTCTATATGTATTTTCCCTTGCAACCCCAAACGGTCGGTTTTAAATTTTATCTGCCTTATTATTCTTGCCGCAACTTGATACGTCGTTCCGAGCAAGACCTCTATATCCCTTATTGTTAAATAATCTTTTGAAAAGATTTCTTCGCGACTTACAGAATTCATAGCAACCCTTAATAGATTTTTTTCAAAGTTTATGTTAGACTGAAAATATAGTCCATTACAGTGGACTATCTGCATTATAGTCTATTAAAATGGACTTGTCAAGCGTTTAGTCCAAAATTTTAGTATAATTTTTTTAGGAGAGTTAGAAATGGATATATTTGCAATAAGATTAGAAAAACTAATCAAAGAAAATAAGATTACAAAATATAGAGTCGCAAAAGACTTAAAATGTAGCAAACAAAGCGTAATAAACTGGTGCGAAGGCATTAGTGAACCTAAAATATCCTATATTCGACAATTAGCGGAATACTTTGATGTATCGGCAGATTATCTGCTCGGGTTAGAAGACGAAACAGGTGGTAAGACACATATTACCAATTCGTTTAACAACTTCACAAATTCAGGTACATTCAAACTTTAAAAAAACAACAAGGAGAAAAATTATGGGAAAACAATGTCAAATATGTGGGGAAAATAGTTATTTATATTATCCGTTCTGCAAAAAACACTTAGAAATGAAGTCTAACGGTTTACTTCAAAAATGTGAAAACTGCGGTAAATGGTATATTAAAGGTGAAAAATGTTCTTGTCAAAACGAAAATAAAGAACAGCAAGAAAAAAGCAAAACCGAAATACTTAATAAAAAATACGATAAATGTGTTGTTTGCGGACAACCCTCAAACGGACAACCGCAATGTAATGATTGTTATACGGAAACAAAAGAATTTATGGACGGAATCGACAGGTATGCCGATATAAGAAAGTTACGCAATCATTACTACAACCTGAAAGACTATGTTTACAGGCAGATATATACAAGCGAAGTAAAAAACATAAAGTCAAATTGTAATCAACTTATTGCAATAGCAAGAATGGATCAAAATAACAACAAAGACTACGCCTTGATAGACAGGGTTTTTGACGATACGGAAGAATTTATCAAAAAAAATCAAGAATGGACAAATAAACAAAAAGAAAACAAACAACCCGAAAAAACACAGGAAGAAGAAAGGGAAGAAAATAAAGTTTACTACCATTACGCCGAAGACGGACACGCAATGGATAGTGATATGGAAATACTCATTGACGATGTCCTCTACAACAAAATGATACTCCATTGCGTGCATAAAAGCGTTACGGAAATA
>CALGVF010000409.1 GCA_937920115.1 uncultured Clostridia bacterium | reverse complement strand
ATAAAAGCGTCTCTGACCGCGGGTATTCGGATCAAACTTGTTAATCTCGAACCGTATTCGTCTATTTTGGTTGCATTTTTTCTTTTTTCAAGACTATAATCGTACAGAATCTGCTTAGTCTCCGATTCGTCGTCGATATATAGATAGTGGTCTATCTTTTCCCCATCTCTCGCTTCTAGATAGAAGTCTTTGACGGAATAGCGTTTTTTCACTTCCTCCTCCAACTCCTCTTTTGAAATCGTCGGATATTTCAGAACGAAATTACGCATATCGTTCCATTGTTCTATGTCGCTCTCACTCCACGAAGTCCTGTTCAGATTGAGAATATTCTTTATCCTTGTCTTTATTCGAGCGTTCCGATCGCACGCTTTATTTAAATTGATATGGGTATCGCTTTGTCCGTTTTTTGCGTTCAGTTCGGCAATTTTCCGAAATTCGGGGTTTAATATCCTGTCGTTTTTAAACGCGACGGAAAAATCAACGCTTTTAAATATCTCTTCGTCAACGTATATATTTATATTTTCGTTCTTGTTTTTCGTTCGGCAAATTCTGCCTACCGCCTGAATAAGTATTTTTACTATATGATTGTTTATGGACTCGGCTCTGTACGCGTAGAAGTCGAACGGCTCGTTTTTATTTGTCGTCATCAGTCGTCTGAAAGCCGATTTTATATTGCCGAACGCGGTTTTCTTCGCAACTTCGCCGCTAGTCTTTAACGATTCGTATTGATAAATCAATTTTATCAAATCGGTCTCTTCTCTGAGTTCCGAAATATTTACAAGTACGTTCGTGGGAAGTTCAAGGTATATAGAATCGATGTCCGTTTCTTTATCGTCTACTTCGTATTGCAGATTTTGCCCCGTTCCTGCCGTGTTATAACTAGAAAACAGTATAACTTTCTCTCCCGTCTGAATGTCTCTTTTATAATTTTCCTTTTTCTCTAAAAATTCCGCGCTGCTTAAATAGTGAGATTTCGGGACGCACACGCCCCTTTCTTCACACAACGCTGAAATAACCGCGTCGATAACTCCCTCCGAAAAAATGTTGTAGTCGCTGTATTCCACAACGTTCCTGTTCGTCATAACCAACAAAACTTTGGAAGATTTATCTGAAATAAAAGCCTTTACCGACTTCATCGCCTTTACGATTCTTTTTACGTTGTAATTCGGGTCCCGACCATCGGACTGTCGATATTTTACAAACATTTCGGCAAACGAATCTACGTTTTTCTTTTCGCTGAAAAGTTGCGAGACAATCTCTTTCAATTCGCCCGATTGCGTTTCGGCTATACATTCTTTCGAGATCGTAATATTGTCGTTTCTGCTCAATCTCGATTTTATGTAGTTCCTGATATTCGCTTTATCGTCCGCGGGCAGATCATAGTAATCGCCGTTAAGCCTGTCCCGCAGATATTCGATGTTGTAATTCCCCGTAACGGTTTCTATACTTGCCGTAGCGGACAAACCGACTACCCTTGCTTTACTCGCAAGCGAAAGCATAAATTTTTCGGGCGTATTATCTAAATAACACATAGTCATTGTCGTCGATTCGTTATGGGATATATCGTCCTTAAAGTCGTAATATCTAAATCCGTTCATATAAAAGTCAGTATCGAAAACGTCTCTGCCCCTGTTTATAACGGGAATAGAAATGTTATCGACGATCATAGCGGTAACGTTTTTAGCCATTACGTAGTCCAAGTTATACAAGTCGATTATTGTGCTGACCGCCTGATCGATTTCCATCATATCCCGCCGACTTTTTCTCGCCTCGTCGTTATAATGAGCCATATAAGCCTGCGACATTTTCGCGCAACATTCGATAAATACGTTTATAGCGTTTTTTATCGAATAAATTGTACGGTAAAATTTTCCGTCGTCGCTTTGCTCGGAAATCGAAATCGTGTTTTGCTTTTTACGCGAGTCGATTTTAAGTATTATATTTTTGTCCGTTTGCGAGTTCGTTATCGTATGCAGTTGATAATCGTCGAACAAAAAATATCTGTCGTCGTCGTTAGAGTCCAACTTAAACAGATAATTCAGGTTATACCTTTCCTCGACCTCGGCAAAATGTTCTTTCATTTTGTTAAAACGATAAAGAGAACACGTTTTATCGTTTTCATCAGACGAGTCCGCAAACACCGACACAGGGAACTCACGGCCTTTCAAAGTGTTCGATATGCTCGAAAACAATTTTATGAGATCCATTTTATAATCGGAACAATTCTGTATTTCCTGATTGAGTAAAACGTCTTTGGTCGCGTCGAACTCGTCGATAAAAATCAACGCGTTTTTTATCTTGGAATGGGATATAAAACGGTATGGTTTGGAAATAATAGGGTCGTTTCCCGATACGAATTTATCGACCGTCATAAATAAGACTTTTCTATCTTCCGTTAAACAAGCGGGGTATAATTCCTTTATCCATGAGTACTCGTCGCTATTTAATTTTGCCTTCTTTTCACGTTTATTTTTTGCAATTTTAGACAACTCTTCCGATAAATCTTTTCTGAACACGACCTCGTAATGTTTTCTTATTTCCGAAAGAGCGCCGTCCGATATATCTTTGGGAATATTCCTGTCCGATAAGTCCTTATAGAGTTCTATTTGTTTTTTCAATTCTTTGCAGGACTGCCTGTTCTGAATTACGCGGGGAATTTTGCCGTAAATTTCCGAAAACTTATCCAAAACGCTCTCATAGTTAGCGTATATTCTCAAAACGTTTGCGTCGAAAAGAGACAAGTCTTCCGCGAAGTCACGTTTTACGTTATTAAAGATATCGTCTATATTTTTCTTTTGCGGAGTTAAGAATTTCTCCGCGAATAAACCCGCCTATAATTTTACCCGTAAGATAAGTTTTACCCGACCCCGTGGGCATATCTATAAGGCAAAGTCCGTGGTCCTTTGTTTTTATAAATTTCTCTATCGCCCGTTGCATGCTTTTCATATTTTTCCCCGTCGTTTAGCCGATAAAAACTAAATATCCTCTTTTTAATATATAACTATAATGATTATAACCTATTCCGACGCATTTTGCAATAGGGTTTTAAAATAAATTAAAAGAACGTTAATTTATTAAACCAATTTTAACGGAAATATATAAAAAAGCAGTCGCCCTCATTTGGAAGCGACTGCCTTTAATATATAGTTATAAAACTATTTCGTTTTTTTAACCGAAATTACTTTCTCGGGTTCTTGATGTTCGCCTGAGCGGCCGCAAGTCTCGCAATCGGGACTCTGAACGGCGAGCAGGATACATAATCAAGTCCTATCTCATGACAGAATTCAATCGACGACGGATCGCCTCCGTGTTCGCCGCAGATTCCGCAATGAATGTTCTTTCTCTCTTTGTGTCCGAGTTCAACCGCCATCTTCATAAGTTTGCCTACGCCGACGGTATCGAGTCTCGCAAACGGGTCGGATTCGTAAATCTTCGCCGCATAGTACGACGGAAGGAATTTGCCCGCGTCGTCTCTCGAAAATCCGAACGTCATCTGCGTAAGGTCGTTCGTTCCGAAACAGAAGAACTCAGCCTCTTTCGCGATTTCGTCCGCAGTAAGAGCCGCTCTCGGAATTTCAATCATCGTTCCTACTTCGTATTTGAGGTCTACGCCCGCAGCCTTGATAACGGCGTCCGCAGTCTCGACGACGGTCTTCTTGCAGTACGCAAGTTCCTTGACTTCGCCTACGAGCGGAATCATTATTTCGGGAACTACGTTCCAATCGGGGTGGCGTTTCTGAACGGCGATAGCCGCTTTGATAACCGCCTTGGTCTGCATAACCGCGATTTCGGGATAAGTAACCGCAAGACGGCAGCCTCTGTGTCCCATCATCGGGTTGAATTCGTGAAGCGAATTGCAAAGTTGCTTGATTTCAGCAACGGTCTTGCCCTTAGCCTTAGCGAGAAGTTCGATATCGGCTTCTTCGGTCGGTACGAACTCGTGAAGCGGCGGGGCAAGGAATATGTTGGTTACAAGGTGGCCTTTTAAAGCCCCCCCA
>CALGVF010000408.1 GCA_937920115.1 uncultured Clostridia bacterium | reverse complement strand
GGAAAGTGGCTTGACGGAATGAAATGGAAGTCAAGACGATAGAGGATAAAAACGTAAATTCATAAAAATCGGTGATTTGTTGTGTCCCCTTTCGCCTAATCATCGCGGAAAGCCGCTCGATTTGCCACCTTCCCCGAAGGGGACGGCGAGAAATTTAATCAAAAAGGTCACATTATTATCTTTTTCAGATAACAGATGTGACCATTTCCTTTTTTTGATGCTTTTTACCGTGTCTTTGTCGGCGTCGTTTTTATGGTGTCGGATATTTGTTTACGTTTACCGAAAAGCCGAAATAATCGACTTATACGGCGACTTATTGCGACTAAACATATAAAATACCTTATCTTTTTTCGGGGGAAAGCCGTCTTTTTATACGAGTTTCATTTCGTATTCGTTCGTCTTATGTTTCGTCGCATAGTCGAATACTTCTAACGCGTATACGTCTTTACGGAAACACTCGTGCGCTACTCCCGAGAGTTTTTCAAGGTCGCTCTTCCGCGTTATAAGCGGAGCGTAGGAAAACTTTTGCAGGTCGCTCAGTATCTTGCCGTCTTTCTTCGCCGCAAGCACCTTCAAATACAGTTCCGACGACAGACATTTTTTCGTGAACGCTTCGCTTATTCCGAGCATGTTGGAAAGCAGTATTCTCGACAGTCTCGTGTACGGGTACCTCTTCGTTTTCAATTTGCTTTTCAGACATTCCAAAGAGTCGCAGTCCCGCATAAGAGCCTTTATCCTGTTTTCAAGTCCTTCGGTGCAGTCGGCGACCGATTTCAGTTCCGCCCGCGAGGACTTCAACGCCGAGTAGAAAATGAAATCGTCCACGTCGGGATAAACGCCTTTTATTAAGTCTTTATAGACAAAATCGGGAACGTTCGACTTGATTTTTTTGAGTTTTCCTTCCTTTATCGCCTTGCGTATCGCCGTCGCCGACGAGAAATTCTTGTATAACGTGTCGTCGTTGTAGTCCGCTCCTTCTCTTATTATCGGGAATACTTCGAGTTTGCTCTTACTTTGAATTATCGCTTTCGTATATTCTAACGCCAAGGCGTTATTCGCTCCGCTGAAAAGTCCGAAGTCGATATTGTCCGAGCCGAGTCTTTTGAGGGCGGAACACTTCGCCTGTATGACGGGAACGCCCGTTTTCGCCTCTTCTTTTACGAGTTTTGCGTATTCCTTGTCGTCGTCGGCGTCGATAATCGCTTTCGCCGTGGCGAGCAGTTTGTCCTGTTCCGCGCTTTCCGAGCCAAAGCATATACAGTGTTCGCCCTTGACGTAATTCATGAGTTTTATCGCCCCTTTCGCGAAAATTTCGGCATTTGCCGTCGCGAAAACGGTCGGAAGTTCGATAACGGCGTCCGCTCCCGCGGTCACGGCGTGAACGGCTCTCGTATACTTGTCCGTTATTGCGATTTCTCCGCGTTGGGTAAAATCTCCGCTCATCACGACCACAATATAGTCTGGTTTAAGTTCGTTTCTGATGTAATCGAGGTGCTTTTTATGCCCGTTGTGAAAGGGGTTATATTCGGCGACCGTAAAACAAATTTTCAAAATATGCTCCTATCGTTTGATATTTAAACTCTTTTGGTGTATAATGGGTATACACAAAATATTTTATACTAATGCGTGAAAAATATCAACCGTTTGAAATATTTTTCCGTATTAAAAGGAGTAATATGTCAAAAGTACTCGACGGCATTAAGCAAAGAGCCGTAAAACTCAACAAACATATCGTTCTTCCCGAGGGGGAAGATAAGAGGGTGGTAGAGGCCGCCGCGGTTTCGGTAAAAGAGGGCGTTGCGAGAATAACTCTTCTCGGAAACCCCGACGAAATCAAGAAAAACAACCCCGACGTGGACCTTACGGGCGTAACTATCATCGACCCTAAGACTTATGAAAAAACGGAAGAATACGCAAACCTTCTTTACGAACTTCGTAAGGAAAAGGGAATGACTCCCGAACTCGCGAGAGAGACTCTTGCGAAAGACTACACCATGTACGGCGCGTTGATGCTTAAAGCGGGCGACGTTGACGGAATGGTCTCGGGAGCGTGCCACTCGACGGCGAACACTCTTCGCCCCGGACTTCAGGTTATCAAAACGGCTAAGGGAACGCCCATCGTTTCGGCGTATTTCCTTATGATTGCCCCCGAGGGCGGCAATAAATACTGCGAAGACGGTTGCTATATCTTCGCCGATTCGGGACTTAATCAGAATCCCACGAGCGAGCAACTCGCTTATATCGCTCAATCGTCTGCAAAGAGCGCGATTGCGATTGCGGGAATTACTCCGAGAATAGCGTTCATATCCCACTCGACCAAGGGCTCTGCTAAACACCCCGACGTCGATAAGGTAGTGGCGGCGGTGGAAAAATTCCACGAGATATGCCCCGAATACGTTGCGGACGGCGAACTTCAATTCGACGCGGCGATAGTTCCCGAAGTAGGAGCGAGCAAAGCTCCCGGTTCTCCCGTTGCGGGACACGCCAACGTGCTTATATTCCCCGACCTCGACGCAGGCAACAGCAACTATAAAAATACCGAAAGACTCGGCGGTTTTCAGGCGGTAGGACCTCTTTGCCAAGGACTTGCGAAACCCATAAACGACCTTTCGAGAGGTTGCCACATGGAAGATATAGTTGCGGCGGTGGCGATTACCGCTCTTCAAACTCAAATCTGAGCGGTTATTCATCCCGTGATGCATTGTTCCGCTTGATTTTTCAAATTCCTGCGACCACAGAGGTCGCTCCCTTTGAAAAACCTTCGCGAGCCTCGCCTGACGGGCGACTAACCGCTCAGAGGGCGAAGCGAATTAAAAAAAAGGAGAAATATAATGAAAGTTTTAGTTATTAACGCGGGAAGTTCGTCTCTTAAATACCAACTTATAGATATGGACACCGAAAAGGCGATTGCGAAAGGCGGTTGCGAGAGAATAGGTCTCGCAGGTTCTTTCTGCAAGCATAAGGCGAACGGCAAGGAAAAAATCATAGAAGCCCCGATGCCCACGCATAAAGAGGCTATACAGGTCGTACTCGACGCTCTCGTCGATAAAGAATACGGCGCGATTTCTTCTATGAAAGAAATTGACGCGGTAGGTCACAGAATAGTCCACAGCGGCGAGGTTTTCAACTCTTCGGTTCTGCTTACGGACGAGGTTATGAAGACTATCGAAAGTCTTTCCGAACTCGCTCCCTTGCATCAGCCCGCGAACATTATCGGAGTAAACGCCTGCAAGGCGATAATGCCGAACGTTCCCATGGTCGGAGTTTTCGACACGGCGTTCCATTCGACGATGCCCGAAAAGGCGTATATCTACGGCATACCCTACGACGCGTATACCAAGTATAAAATCAGAAGATACGGTTTCCACGGAACGAGTCACAGATTCGTATCGCAGGAAGCGGCGAAATACCTCGGCAGAGAGGGCGACCCGAATTTCAAGGTAATTACCATGCACCTCGGCAACGGCTCGTCGATTTCGGCGGTCAAGGGCGGCAAGAGCGTGGATACTTCTATGAGTTTCACTCCGCTCGGCGGCGTTCCCATGGGTACGAGATCGGGAGACCTTGACCCCGCGATAGTAGAATTCCTTGCGGATAAACTCAAAATGAGCCTTGCGGAGACTATAAACTACCTTAACAAGAAGTCGGGCGTCAGCGGACTCAGCGGCGTTTCGTCCGATTTCAGAGACCTTACCAAGGCGGCGAATGAGGGCAATCACAGAGCCGAACTCGCTTTGGAAGTATTCGATTACAGTTGTAAAAAGTACCTCGGTTCTTACGCCGCGGCTATGGGCGGGGTAGACTGCGTGGTATTCACGGCGGGTATCGGCGAACACGACGACAGAGTCAGAAGTGCGATTGTTTCCGACCTCGAATTTATGGGAATTAAAATCGACGAGGAGAAAAACAAAAACGTCTCGGACGGCATAGCGGACATAACCGCAGAGGGCGGCAAAGTCAAAGTGCTTGTAATTCCGACCAACGAAGAACTCGTAATCGCGAGAGATACCGAAAAACTCGCAAAATAAAATTGCGATTTTTAAGTTTTTTCGCTTAAAAAAATTGACAAGCGGAAAATAATAATATATAATTGTAAGGCTAAGTATGGTTATTGACGTAAAAAGGCTGAAATACGCGGGAAAGGACGAATGTTCTTTCTGTTTCGAGTATCAGGCGGACAATTCCCTTATCACGCTTCCGGACGCGACTTTCGCCGCTCCCGTGACCGTGACGGGTACGCTCCGTTTGGCAGGCGACGACGTTTACGTGGAAGGCGAACTTTCCTACGAACTCGACGCTCACTGTTCGAGATGCTCGAAAGGGACTAAATATTTCGGTCACGCCGAGTTTGATGAGGACTTTTCGGAAGACGCGGACGGCGAGGACGACAGATACCCCTTTGCAAAAGGACTTGTCGATCTCACGAAAATGGTAAACGATTCGCTTATATTGTCTTTCCCCTACGTTGTTTATTGCGACGAGGACAAGGAAGAGGAATAAAGCGGTTTATGGCGAAATAACTTTACTGTTACTTAAAGAATAAGAGCGAGGTGTAGAATAATGGCAGTACCTAAGCATAAGACATCTAAAATGAGAGCAAGAACGAGATTTGCTAACAATTCAAAGATAACTGCTCCTAACTTGGTTAGTTGCCCGCAGTGTCACGAACTTAAAGTTTCGCACAAAGTTTGTCCTAAATGCGGATATTACGACGGAAAGTCCGTCGTTGCTACCGAGAACGCTGACTAAGGCGGTTTGAGGAGCGAGAGTTTTTCTTTTCGGTTAAAGCGTGTTTTTCGTTTGTCCGATTGTGGGAAAAACGGTCGGTTTAACCTGAAAGAAAGGTTAATATGCGGAATAACTGAGGCGAATAGCACCGCTATCCGCCTTGTTTTCGTAGATTGCGTTGGTTGCGTGTGTCGATATGAGCGAAAATAATACCGATAGAAAATACGGCGTAATCGGCAAGGCGTTGTTGTTTGCGGCGACCATAGTGTGGGGCAGTTCTTTCGTTATTCTGAAAGACACGCTTACTATGCTCGGAAACGGAAATTTTACCTTTTTCGTACTCGCATGCCGCTTTTTGATTGCGGGCGTTATATTTTCCGCAGTTTCGCTCGGGAAATTCCGGAAACTCGACAGAAAACTCGCATTGCACGGAGTATTGCTCGGTGTAATGTTGTTTTCGGCGTATTCCGTTCAGACTATCGCGCTTAACTTTACAACGCCCTCGAAAAACGCTTTTTTAACGGACGTTTACTGCGTTTTTGTACCGTTTTTATCTTGGTTTATCCTGAAAAAGAAGCCGTCGCCGAAGAATTTTGTCGCGGCGGGAATGTGTCTTACGGGCGTTCTCATAATCGCGTTTTTCGGAAGAGTAGAGACTGGCGAAAACGAGGTTTTGGGCGACGGACTTACCGTGCTTTGCGGACTGTTTTACGCATTGCAGATGGTCTATATTGCAAAATACCGCGAAGACGATTCGATGCTTTTGCTGACCGTCGAGATACTCACGGTAGCGGTTTTATGCTCGCTCACTTCGGCGATTTTCGAGTTTCCGAGACATTATGCCGAGTTGAAACTTACGTTCGAGGCGGGTTGGAAAATACTCTATTTAGGAATTATGGCAACCTGTTTCGCTCAATTCGCTCAGATATACGGGCAGAAATGGACTTCTGCGACAACGGCTTCGATAATAATGTGTTTCGAGGGCGTATTCGGAGTGGTGTTTGAACTGATATTCGGCTACAACAATCTGAACGCGTATATAATAACGGGTTTCTCGCTCATATTCCTTACCCTTATCGTGAATGAAACCGATTGGGGCGGTATAAAGCGGAAAATAGAAGAGAGAAAGAAAGATTTAAAAAAATAAAGGGACAAGTAAAAAAATAAGATATCTGAATCGATGGTCAGGTATCTTATTTTTTATGTTATATTGCCAAATTTACCTTTTAAGGCGACATCTCGTGTAATTTATGATAAGCGTTTCTTCGTTTTGCACAAAATTTCTGTCGAAAACGCTTCCTCCTTCGGGGGAAGTGGCAAAACGGAGCGTATGCGAGGTTTTGACGATAGGGGATAAAGTGTAAAGATGACAAAAGCGATTTATTATCCCCTTCCGTCAAATCTTCGCGGAAAGCCGCT
>CALGVF010000407.1 GCA_937920115.1 uncultured Clostridia bacterium | reverse complement strand
CAAAATGAGGTTTGCTCCGTCCTGAGCGTTCATAGTAAGAGTGACTTTCATCTGCTCGGAATTTATAATCGCCACGCCGCCGCTGTTTATCTTCGCGACGAAGTTTTCGCCCGTCGAGAAAACGTAGTTACCATTCAGCGTTTCGCTGAGTTTAACGCTCGTCTTGCCGCCGCCCTGTTTGTTTACCTTAACTATATTGTTATTGTCCGTAACGACAGACACGAAGTCCTCGCCCGCGGATACCGAAGAGATTTGCTCTTCTACATCGCAGATTTTCGTACTTTCCTCGCCGTCGTACCTCATTATTTCGCTTCCGACCGAATAGAAGAGTTCGCCGCCCGATAAAGCGTCGCCTGAAATCTTCTTCGCGTTCTGAGCCACGAGCGTTTTTTTGCCGCTTTCGACGTCGAAAGCGTATATTCTGTTCTTTTGCCCTCTCACTCTGAACGCCGACCTTAAATACAGCGTTTTGCCGTCTTCGGATATGAGAAGGGAGGTATTGCTCACGTTGCCGTCGATATTGTCGCCCGCGGCGTAAATTTTGCATTTGTCCGCGAAGTTTTCGCCCTCGACTCTGTTTTTCGCGTCGTCTACGCTGAAACTCGCTATTCTGCCGTTCTGAAACACTGCGTACACGATTCCGTTTTTCTCGATTACGTCGTAAATCGGTACGTCCATAACGACTCCCGCGTTCCACACCTTCTCGCCGTCGGGGTTTACCGCGTAAATCTCGCCGTTCGAAAGAGCCGCGATTTTAACGTCTTCACCCGCCGAGTAAATCTTCGTAACGCTCTCCTTGGGGTCGATGCCGAGTTCGCTCGTTTTCGAGGCTTGCAAGCCCGAATAAACGCCGAGGATAACCGCCGCTATCGTTATTATCGCGGCGACCACCGTTCCTATGATATAAACTTTTTTTGCTCTGTTTTCGCCTTTCATTTTCCCTGTTAAGCGGATTTCTGCTTGTGAAACAAGCAGAAAGGACGCGTCCTTTCTGCTTGTGAAACAAGCAGAAAGGACGCGTCCTTTGATTTTTTGTGATTTTAAGTCTTTGCATCGATTTTACGACGTTTTATTTTCGCGTTCGAGAGGCTTCCCGAGTTCCGCGATTGCTCTCTTGCGGCGTTTTTGCGGTCATTTGGAACTGCCGCGTTTGATATATACCGATTCTATCGTCGTTTCGGCGGGCGACTTTTTACCCGCTTCGCCGAGAATATAGTCTACGTACCGCCTCGCTTCCATATCTATATGCGAATCGACCGTGGAAAGAGCGGGAACAGAGTATTGTCCGAGCAGAATATTGTCGAAACCGACCACTTTAACGTCTCTGCCCGCCTTTACGCCTCGGTCTCTCAAAGCCTTTATAGCCCCGAGAGCCATCATGTCGTTCATGCAGAACAGCCCGCCGATTTTACCCTTCTTCTCGATTAGTTCAGCGCCTGCGATATAGCCTGCGTCCATTGCGGAAATCTTCGGGTAATCGCCCCATACTATCGTATCTTCCACACCGTCGAAGCCGTTTTCTTTCATTAAGTCGAGATAGGTTACGAGTCGATTATCATCCAAAAAACTCTTGCCTGCCCCGCAGATAAAGTACAGTCCGTCCACGCTCTTTTCTTTGAGTTCACCGAACGCCTTTTCCATCGCGGGGCGGTAGTTTATCCTGATCTTCACGGGGTCTTCGCCCACGCCGGGGTGAATGACCTTTATATTGGCGCAACGGATTTTCTTCAAATCCGACTCGGTCATAGGCTCGAACGCGAGATTGATTATCGCCGCGACTCTGTTCTGAATAACTTTGTCGAGTACCTTTGAAAAGTTGTTTTTATTCACGCGATATATCGAAATCGTGTAGTCGTAATCTTCGAGTTCGGTGACCATTCGGTTGAACATTTCGAGATAATAATAGTTCGACATATCGGGAACAAGCATCGCGATAAAGTCGCAATTTCTGTTGCTGCTTATGTTGACCGCAAGTTTATTGTGAGTATATCCGCACTCGGCGATAACCGAGAGAATCTTTTGTCTCGTCTTTTCCGAAACCGAAGCCGAGCCGTTCAGAACCCTCGTGACCGTGGTTTTTGAAACGCCCGCCATTTCGGCTATTGATTTTCTGCTTACGTTGTTTTCCATCTGCGTTTCTCCGTTCCGTCGCCGACTTGTTTGTTTTTCATAATCGACGGAAAATCGTTCGACTGCTTTCCGTCGTTTCTCGGTTTTGCCGTCCGAGTCCGTATATCGTATTTACCCGAGTTTATCCGAGCCGCTTATTGCGAAGCGAGAAGCGGAATTCAGCCGCGGCACACATTATAGTATAGTTATATACGATACGGTTATACGTCATGTTCGTATTATTCTCGCCCGACGGTTTCCCCGCTTAGTTGCGAGCAGCCGAAATATTTTACGGCTTACCATTTTACGGCGTTACGACCGCCGAGCAACCTCGGGCGGGAGCGTTCTCCGTTGTTTATGTACCTAGGTACAAAATTCGCGTTTTAAAAAAGGCTCATTGAACCTCTCTTGTAAAAAAGCCCCGTAAAAACGGGGTAAAACGCATATTTTTGCTATAAAAAATACTATCTGCCCGCTTATCGTATACATTATAACACGCAAACGGACGCTTGTCAATATGAAAATCAAAAAAAGTTTACCAAAACTTAAAAAATTTTTTTATTCATTAACGAGTCGTTCGCCGTTTAATATTCTTTCCGTTAAGCGGGACGTCGAGTCGCCGTCCCCTACGGGAAAACTCAATATAGGACTAAATGAAACAAAAAATGTTTTTTAATTTTTATTCGGCGATTTGTCTTTATTGAACAGACGGATGAAACAATCAATATATGCGGTATGCGGCAATTTGCTTCGTTTTACAACTCATTTCTTATAAAGATTTTCCCAAGGCTTGTAAGGTGCGAAACGATAACAACACTCGACTATTTCTCCCCGATTAAATTCCGCTCCGAGACGACGAAAAGCCAACCCGTATACCCTAATGTAAACTTGTAAGGAGCGAAACGATAACGTTATTTAAATATTTTACCGACTACATTTCGTTTCGC
>CALGVF010000406.1 GCA_937920115.1 uncultured Clostridia bacterium | reverse complement strand
ACACTCGCCCTTTACGTCCGATATAACGTCTTTTAAGGTATACGCAAGATAATCTATCCCCTCTTTATTGCTCGCCGAATCGGAAATTTTAAAAATTCTCATAGTTATAGTGTATGCCGTTAAACCTTTTTAATTTATCCGACTTCCGATCGGGCGACCTTTTTTTTGTCCTTTTTTGAAAAATCTGTAACAAAACTTGCAAATCTCCGAAAATACGACCGCGGTAAAACATACTCCGATTATTTTAAGCCACAATACCGCGGGCAGTTTCTCCGTCTTGAAAAAGTCGCCGAGGAACTGCGTAATCAGTATCTGAAAAGCGAAAGTCGCCGCGAATACGCCCACCATAAGTTTATTTTTTCCTATCGAGGTGAATATACTCTCGCTCGTGAGTTTCCGACAGTTGAACGCGTTGAAAAGTTGGAATATTACGAACATACAAAAAAGTACGGTCGGCACGAGTTCCATTCCCGCGTTTAAAAAGTCGAACATATACTCGCATACGATAAGTATCGCCATATACGCCCCGCCGCCGATTATTCTCAGCAGCATAACGGGCGTTACTATCTCGTCGCTTCTCTTCACGGGCGGACTTTTCAGAACTTCCGCCCCGCCCTTTTCAAGCCCCAACGTGAGAGCGGGCGGTCCGTCCATGATTATATCTATCCAAAGAAGTTGCACGGCGTTGAACGGACTGTTAAGTCCGCAGGCAAGGCTCGCGATAACGACGATCATCGCCGTTACGTTGACCGAAAGTTGAAAGGTGATGAACCTCTGAAAGTTCCGATATATGTTTCTGCCGAAGCATATTGCTTTCACTATAGTGGAAAAAGAATCGTCTAAAAGCACTATATCGCTCGCTTCTTTCGTGATTTCCGAACCCGAACCCATAGCGATACCTATATCGGCGTGTTTTATCGCGGGGGCGTCGTTCACTCCGTCGCCCGTCACCGCCACAACCGCTCCCGAAGCCTTCAACGCCTCGACGACTTTCAGTTTTACCGACGGAGTGCTTCTCGCGATTACGGCGATTTTTCCTATCTTTCGCCTTAGTTCGTCCGTAGACATACGCTCGATTTCGTCAGCCATTACGACTTGTTCAATAGAAGTGATTATCCCTATCCGGGTAGCGACAGCCCCCGCCGTGACGGCGTTGTCGCCCGTCATCATTTTGACTTCTATCCCCGCCATTCGGCAATTTTTAACCGACTCTATAACGTCTCTTCTCACGGGGTCGCTTATAACCGCATAGCCGTCGTATGTAAAACCGCCCTCGCTTAGTTCCTCGGCGAGACACTTGTTTTTCGGCTTGTGGGCGAACGCTATGACCCGTCTGCCGTACTTCTGATAGTCGCTTATCTCTCTGAGTATTCCGCTCGCCTCGTCTTTTTTATCGGTGAATTGCAGAATTTTCTCGGGGGCTCCCTTTATATACACGACCCCGCCGTCCTTGCCGAAATACTCGGTAGCCATATATTTATTGTCCGAATTAAAAGGCAAAACCTCGCCTATAAGTCGTTTATCGCGTAGTTTTTCATAATTAACGCCACTTTTCGCCCCGCATTTCAAAAGGGCTCCCTCGGTTGCCGAACCGAATACCGAAACGCCGTTTTCCGTCTTTTTAAGCACGGCGGCAGAGTTTACGGCGGAGTTTAAAAGTATCGCTCTTTCGGAGTTTTTACCGAACTCTCCGAAAATTCTTTCGACCCTCATATCGTTTTCGGTAAGCGTTCCCGTTTTATCCGAACAGATAACGCTGACGCAACCGACCGTCTCGGCGGCGACGAGTTTTCGTATAAGGGCGTTAGATTTTGCGAGTTTCAAAACGTTCAGCGACAGCGAAATCGCCGCGGTTGTGGGCAGTCCCTCGGGAACGGCGGCGACGATTAAGACTATCGCCTCGATAAACGCGTCCTGAACGGAGAAAAAGTCGAGCGTGTTTTCTCTCGACAGTTTTATGAGCGACAGAATAAACGCTACGGCAGCCGAAATCGCCCCGATTATCGTTATTTTCTTGCCGAGTTTTGCGAGTTTTTCGTTTAAAGGAGCGGCGACCGCGTTTTCTTCGCCGAGTTCGCCGGCAATAAGTCCGAGTTCGGCGTTATCCCCGACCGCCGTCACAATCATTCTGCCCGTACCCTGACTTACGAACGTACCCGAATACACGCAGTTGCATCTTTCGGCGAGACTCGTTTTTTCGGGCAGTACGCATACGCTTTTAGCCGCCCGCATACTCTCGCCCGTGAGCATAGATTCGTCGGTTTTTAAATTGCACGCTTCTACAAGTCTGCCGTCGGCGATAATTTTATCGCCCGTTTCTATAATCACGAGGTCGCCGACGACGACTTCTTCTTTCGGGATAACGACGGTTTTTCCGTCCCGTATGACCTTTACGCTTATTTTATCGTAGACCGCCCCCAAAAGTTCAAACGCCTTTTCCGAGCGACCTTCCATATACACGGTGAGAAAAGCGGAAATTAAAACGGCGATAAGTATTCCCACGCACTCGTAAATATCGCCGCCGTTCCCACGAAGAGACTTGCCGATATTTACGCCGACCGTAATCACCCAAGCGAACTCCAAAATTATGAGAGTAGGCTCCGAAAGTGCCTCTATAAGTCGTTTAAACAGATTTTTTCGTTTTTTTCGGGCGAGTTCGTTCGCCCCGTATTTACGCCTGTTTATATCTACCTGCGTTCGCTTCAAGCCGCTTTTGCAATCGGTACGAAGACCCTTTTCTATTTGCTCGATTTTAAGAGAATGAACGTTCATTACAGCCTCGCGTCGTCGAATAACGATATAGCCTTACGGCGTATCGTCTGACATAGTTATATATACGGGAATAATATGCGTTTTATGCTTTTAAACGCTTGAAAAAACGACTGAAAAGTGGTATTATATTGAGGTGGTATTATATTGACGTTCGATAAAAATTAAAAACTGTAATAAGAATGACAACAATAAATCGTAGGGGACGGCGACTTTAAGGCGACGTCCCGAAAAACGAAAAAGTATACATATTACCGAATGTAATGTCGTTTCCACGAAATTCTTAATATAATAATAATTTTAAAAATTACGGACGGCTGTGCAAAACCGCAATCGTCTGTGAGCGGAGGATATAAAATGAGCGATTTTTTAACCATAGACATTAAAGGCTACAAAGCAGATTTACCTATTCTTCCCCTTCCGAGCGGAATCAAGATAGCGTTTTTCAACCTTCACGGCAACGTCGATATGACCGAGCATTGCGGCAAACACCTCGCCGAATATTTAAAGGGGTGCGACGTGCTTATAACCGCCGAATCGAAAGGGCTACAACTCTGCCACGTTACGGCGAGAGAACTCGGACATAAGTATTATGCGGTCGCGAGGAAGTCGAAAAAGCTCTATATGCAGGACGGAATAGACGTCGAATACGGTTCGTCGATAACGACGGGCAAGCCGCAACAGTTGTTCCTTTCGAAGCACGATATGGAACTTCTGAAAGGTAAAAAAGTCGGCATAGTGGACGACGTGGTGTCCACGGGCGAGAGTCTTGCGGGACTTGAAAAACTCGTTGAAAAAGCGGGCGGAATTATTGCGAAAAAGGCGTTCGTTCTTGCCGAGGGCAAAGCCGCCGATCGCGAGGACATAGTATATCTTGCGACCATTCCTCTGCTTTAATGAATAAAAACGTACTGAAAATAATCGCGTGTCTCACGATGCTTGTCGGCCATATCGGGCTAATGTTTTATCCGAATATAGTCGCGTTTCGGGCGATAGGACGGCTCGCGATGCCGATTTTCGCCTATTGCATAGGAGGCGGCGTACTGAAAACGAGGAATAAACTCAAATATTTTCTGCGGGTATTTATTCTCGGCGTGATATGCCAACTCTTTTACATAGGCGACGAACTCGTTACTTATCACGAAATAAGCGAGTATACGAACTGTTTTTACCTGAATATACTTCTCACGTTCTCGCTGTCGATTGCGATTTGTTCGGCGTACGTTAATTTTTCGGACAGCGTGGAAAGGGGCGACGATCAAAAAAGACAAGCGACGTACTTCCTTATTTTCGTCTTTTCTGTTATAGCGGCGTTCGGGCTTAACGTACTTTTCGATAACTCGGCAAAAGTATTCGGTTACAGAGTGACGCTCGACTACAAAATTCAAGGAACGTTATTGCCGCTTTTCGCGGTAATGGTAAAAGACGACGGAATAAAGCAAAAGGCGGTATTCACGGTCGGCGTAATATTTTTCACGGCTATGTGTGCCATGGCGTACTCATATGCGTACTACGCGTTATTGTCGTTGCCGATAATATGGCTGTACAACGGCAAACGCGGCAAGTTGAATTTAAAGTATGCGTTTTACCTGTTCTACCCTATCCATTTAGGAATATTATACTTAATTTCGGTTCTGATTTGAATGTATAAAGTTAGCCGATAAAACCCCCAACCAAACCCGCCTCTAAGCCGTAA
>CALGVF010000405.1 GCA_937920115.1 uncultured Clostridia bacterium | reverse complement strand
TATCGAACGCCCTTAACTTGCCGTTGCCCATAAGTCCCGTATTCAAAAGGAAATTACAGTTATAATGTCTGCAATCTACCAAATCGCCGAGAATCTGCCCCATAGACTTGTAGTTTATATCTTCTTTCGCATAGCCCCAATGGTCGTTGAAAACCTGACACATTTCGCCCGCTCTGTGACGATCGGAATTATCGACGAACGACGGCTTGCCCCTCTCGAAAGTAACGCTGTCGAGTTCGGGGTGTCCGACTTTGCCGAGTTCGCTCAGTCCCGTATTGTTGATAATCATCGCTTCGGGCTGATATTTTCTTATCGTCGAATAAAGTCTGTCTTCCTGCCAATCTTCGTTCGGTTTGCTCCACATTCCGTCGAACCACAAACCGCCGATTTTTCCGTAATTAGTACAGAGAATTTCCACGCTCTTTATAAGATAATCGATATATTTCGGGAAATCGCTGTTAAAGTCCTTGTTATGCCAATCCAAAAGAGTGTGGTAGAAGAAAGGAACTATCCCCTGAGCGTTGCACTCGTCGACGAATTCCCTTATAAGGTCTCTGCCCGCCGCCGAATGGGGAGCGTCGTAGTCGTTTAAGCCCTTGGTATCGTAAAGCGAGAAACCGTCGTGATGTCTCGTCGTGAGCGTAATGTACTTGCACCCGCCCTTTTTCGCCGTGGAAACGAGTTCTTTCGCCCAATTTTTAGCGATTTTGAACTTTGCGGGGAGCGTACTTTCGTATTTTTCCAAGGTAATATCCTTGCTTGCGTCGAGAACCCACTCGCCCTTGCCTAAAACGCTGTATAAACCGAAATGTACGAACATTCCGAAACCTAATTTTTCAAATCTTGTAACGTAATTATCCATAATAGTCACCTCGACGGTTATTTTAGCATATTTTTCAGAGCGTTAGCAAGCGTTTGCGGGCATTTCCTTGACATTTTAATAATATGGTTGTAAAATATGAGCAATTAGTATAAAACGATACGTTCCGAAAAACGGAGAACATAATGGAAAAGATACATAAATTCGCTCATTCGCTTTCGCTATCGACCAAATACCTGCCAAAGCCCTACGATTGGTTTCATTTTATATGGCTCGTACTCCTTCTCGGAGGCATTGCCTTAGTGTTTTTCTTTTCGCTCAAAGACGATAAAAAAACGCTGTATATTTCGTATATCGTCTCGGCTTCGGTAATGTGGGCAGGCGAACTCGTTAAACAGTTTTTATCCACTTACGACTCGTCGCCCGTCGGCGTATACAGTTGGTACAACTTTCCCTTTCAGTTCTGTTCGACTCCGCTCTACACTTTTTTACTTGCGGCGATTCTGAGAAAGGGCAAAATTTACGACTATCTCTCGGCGTACAATTCGACCTATTGTCTGTTTGCGGGCTTCACCGTAATGATTATGCCGTCGACGGTATTTTCTTACAGTATGACGATAAATTTTCAGTCGATGATTCACCATATTTTAATGATGACGACCGCTGTCGCAGGACTACGCGTTTACGCAAAAAAGTTCGATTTATCGCTCTATACGGGGGCTTTTGCGGTGTTTATGATAAATTTCGCAATCGCAGAAATACTCAATTTCGCAATTCCGCCGCTCACGGGACAGGAGGTAAATATGTTCTTCGTAGGTCCTTATATGGACAACGTGAAATACCTTACGCCGTTCAGAAAGGCGTTCCCCTATCCGATTTTCGCGGGACTTTACGCTCTCGTATTTTCGGAAATAGCGGCGGGCATAGCCTACGGCTCGTACAGACTCGCATACAAAAAGAAGAAGTTTTGCTGATATGGCAGAAGTATATTATTCTTATAAACCCAAAGAACTCGCCCATGAAATGCTGTTTTTCGTACTCGAAAAGTATTACGGAATAACGGCGGATGAAAATTCGCTTTCCTTCAACGAAAACGGCAAGCCGTATCTTATTTCGGGCGAACTATTTTTCAATATAACGCATACGAAAGGGCTTATAATGATAGCCGTATCGAAAAACGAAGTGGGAATAGACGCGGAAAATTTCGCCGAAAAAAAGGTCGATTTCGACGGCATTGCGAAGAAGTATTTTTCGGAAGCCGAGCGGGAACAGATTAAAAACGAGCGGCATTTTTTCACGCTGTGGACTAAAAAGGAAAGCGCGATAAAATACGCGGGAAAAACGCTTGCGAAGAACCTAAAAACGACGACTTTCAAAGGCGAAACGCCGACGGGCGACCCTGCGTACAAGGGAGCGAATACGAAGAGTTATCTTCTTTCCGACCACGTTTACTCGATAACCTCGAAAGACCCCGAACACAAAGTAATATTTTTGATATAAAGTAAAAAGTCTCCGCCGAGCAAGCGGAGACTTTTATTTTTTAAGTGTTAAAAGAAAAATAAATTGTATAACCCGTAAACAGATATAATTAAATTATAAAAAATTGCTACTCTTCTCGTTCAACATAACAATTTTAAACGAAACGATTACACGCAAATTCTAACAATTCTCGCTTTCCCCTATGGGGAGAGTGGCTTTTGCGAATAAAACGAGCAAAAGACGAAAGAGGTCTGTTGTATCTAAACATAGCAAGTATATAAGTTTTACGTTAATAACCTCTCTCGTCTTGACTTTCATTTCATTCCGTCAAGAC
>CALGVF010000404.1 GCA_937920115.1 uncultured Clostridia bacterium | reverse complement strand
GAATATGGTAGCAGAACAGGGCAATTATTGGCTTGCCAACAACTTTATTTGGGGTTGGCTATTGATACCCGTATCCGCATTGTCCGAAGTGATACGTCGCGATTGTTCGGACGGATACAGAGAACTGAAACAAACGAATTACTACTTTATAGGCGTATGTTGCGTTTGTCTATGGGCAATAACAATTCCGCTATGGAAGCCATTTTTCAGATATGCTCAAAATTTACAAAATGCCGATGAGATATTTTCCATTGTAGTAAAACTTACTCCGTTTTACGTGGCTTATATAGGTTGCTCGATAATCGACAACATTTTTGTGGGGTTAGGAAAAACCTACTATAACTTTTTAAACTCGCTGATAATAAATATCGTTTATTACGGGGTGTTTTACGTTTTGTATTTGACAAAAACGGTCGATTTTACTATGAACGTAATAATTTTGATGTTCGGCTTCGGAATGGTTACGCATCTTATTATTTCTCTTATTGAAGAAAAATTTTTCTTACGCAGAGAAGAAATGAAAAAATCGGTACGCCAAAACGGTTGACTTTATTTTGCTTATATGGTATAAGATAAATACAATTTAAAAATTTCTGCCACCGGGCAGAGGAATGTTGAGCATTCATTACTTATCGTTAGGTCTTTGAAGATAAGTATATGGGTGCTTATTTTTTTTGGAGGTCTTATATGAAATCGTTAAAATCAATCGTCAGGTATTTTTCGCTTGCGGAAATCGCTTTGTGGTGCTGTTCCGTAATTTTAATCGTAGTTTCTTTCTGTATTTTCGACAGGGCGAACTACCTTACGCTCGCCGCCTCGCTTATAGGCGTTACTTCGCTGATTTTTAACGCGAAAGGCAATCCCGTAGGACAAGTCTTAATGATAATTTTTAGTATTATTTACGGTTATATATCCTTTGTTTTTAAATATTACGGCGAAATGTTGACTTATGTCTGTATGTCTATGCCTATGGCGATTTTTTCTCTCATTTCATGGCTTAAAAATCCGTATAACGGGAATAAATCTGAGGTAAAAGTAAATCGACTAAAAAGAAACGACCGCATAATTATGTGGACTTTAACCGCAGCGGTAACCGTGATATTTTATTTTGTACTGAAAGCGTTTAGCACTAAAAACATTATACCGAGTACTGTTTCTGTCACAACAAGTTTCTTAGCCGTCTATCTAACTTTTAAAAGAAGTCCTTTTTACGCGATAGGTTATGCCGCAAACGACATCGTTTTAATCGTTTTGTGGACTTTGGCTACCGTAGAAAATTTATCGTACCTTTCGGTCGTCGTTTGTTTCGTTGCGTTCCTCGCAAACGATGTTTACGGCTTTTTAAGTTGGCGTAAAATGGAGAAACGACAGTCTGTCGGCGTAACGCAAGCCGATTAAACGGTTGTGAAGAAAAATTGCGTATATTTTTATCAAACGTACGCAAATTTTTAATTTTTATAAGTTAGGCGTTGCTAACTGTTTGCGATTTTTAATTTAATGTGATATAATAACATTGAAAAAATCATTTTGCTATCACTTAATTTAAAGGGAAAAGTTATGAATAGTTTATTATCGACTGAAAAAATAAAAATAGAGAAAAACACCGTACAGGAAACGCTTGTAATTCCGCTTTACGGCAGGAAGGTATGTACGGAAACGTATCCGAATTTATATCGCGACGAAACCGCCGCAGAACTTATCAAACGCGTTGACTACGATTTTTCGGCTTTGGCGAAACAGTCTAAAAAGACTATGTATCGCTTCGGCTATCTCGAAGTCGCGGTAAGGCAGAGCGATTTAAAAGAAGAAGTCGAGGAATACCTCGATTCTCACCCGCAGGCGGCTGTGGTAAATCTCGGTTGCGGCTTGGATAATATGGGGAGAATGTGCGACAACGGTCAATGTAAAATTTACAACCTTGATTTTCCCGACGTAATAGATATGCGTAATAAACTTTTGCCCGCAGGCGAAAGGGAAGAAAACGTAGCGTGCGATCTGAACGATACGGAATGGTTTAGTAAAATCGATGCGACGGGCGGGGCGGTGTTCTTCGCTTCGGGCGTATTTTATTATTTCTTTACCGAACAGGTCAAAGAACTCGTTTGCAAAATGGCGGAAGCGTTCCCCGAGGGAAAACTCGTATTCGACGCCGCGAACAAAAACGCGGGAAAATTGCTTAGAAAAACTTGGTTGAAAGTCGCGAAAATAAAGAACGTAGGAGCGTATTTCGCCGTAACCGACGCGAAAAAAGAACTTACCGAATGGAGCGATAAAATAACCGTATCGAGCAGAGGATATATGCTCGGATATAACGATTTGACCGACCCGTCGGTGAGCGGATTTTTCAGATTTTTATCGAAAATAGGCGATAATTTTATGAAAATGCAGATTGTAAGAATAGATTTTAGCCACAAGTGATTGCGTTTTTGGCGAGTTCTAACTAAGGAGAAAGTATGAAACATATTCATTTTGACGTGAACCCCGACGGCTTTTACGGTGCGTATTGGAGATGTAAGAAAAATACAAAATTTGCGATTATAGCGATGCTCGGCGACGATCCCGAGGACTATATGGCGAGAAGTTGCGTAAAATGGCTTATGAAGAGGGGCGTAAACGTTCTTACCATGTCGCCCGCGAAAAAGAATTACAGCCACCACAATTATCCGCTTGAAAGAATAGAAAACGCCATAAAATGGTTGAAAAGCAGCGGCAACGAAAAAATCGGCATCGCGGGGGCTTCCACGACGGGAACGCTCGCTCTTACCGCCGCTTCGTTGTTTCCCGAAATAACTCTCACCATCGCAATGACCCCGAGCGACTTTATATGGCAAGGCTT
>CALGVF010000403.1 GCA_937920115.1 uncultured Clostridia bacterium | reverse complement strand
CCCCGGGGGTCCCGGGTTTTTGGGAAAACCGCCGAGAACGCCCGCCGCGTCGCTTTCGCCTGCGTTTAACGCCGCTTTCGCTACGGTTATTACGCTTCTCGTATTGTCGTTCGCGGTCGCGAATTTATATACGGCGTTACCGTTTTGGTCAATCGCCTTTATGTATCCCATACCGACGAAATTACGGTTATAGTTGACCGATTTTACGTTCGTTATTACGCCCGCGAAACACATAACTCCGTCTCTTTCGGACATTTCGTTCGAGAATACGTTAATTATGCGGGGTTTTTCCGTATCGCTTTCGGAAACGGAATATTTCGCGTCCGACCCGAAAACGTTTGCTTCGGTCAATTCGCCGTACTTAGTAACGTAGTCTTCGGGAGCGATAAGCATACCGAAAGTAACGCTTTTATACGCCTTGTCGTCGCCGACGTTGGCGGTCAAAGACGAATAATCGTCGGTAGTCATTATAGAAGTAAATCTGAGACCCGTGGGGTCGAGTTTTCTGACCGAAGCCCCGACTTTCATATTAAGGGAAACTTCGTCCACGGTTTTAGGTTCGCTCGCGGCGAATGCTCCCGTGAAAGCAAAGCCGAAAACTCCGAAACAAACGCACGCTATCGTTAAAATAAGAATCGCTAAATTTTTTCTTTTCATTTCGTCTTACTTCTCAGAAGAAGTCCCCCTGTCCGAATTCTGTTCTACCGTTTTCGTCGGTAAGTTGGTCGCCGCCGCTCGCGCAAATCACGTCTTCCTCGTCGAAAGACCAAACTTCTACGATCGGTTTTAAGTAGTTCTCTTTCATTTTTAACCTCCGTTTTTTTCTATTAAAAGAGTTTCTTCCGCTTGCGAAGCAAGCGGAAGCGGCGTACGCCGCGCCTCTTTTTTCAGATTTTAATTGTAACCCGTCGTCACGCATTCGCGATACGAGTTGTTCACTATCGATTTCTTGCCGAAATCTTTGCCGTTTCCGTTTATATCGAGAATTTCCTCTTCGAGTTCGGGTATTTTTTCTATTTCCCCGTCGAGCCATTTCAAAAGCCTTTCTCTGCAATCTTTAACGCGTAGCATAAGTCCGCCGAGCCGAGCCGTCTGAACCTCGAAACCGAACGGCTTGTTTTCCGCGTTCCATTGATTTTTTAACGCCTTATAAAACTCGTTCAAGTCTCTTTCCACGGCTTCGTATTTGCAAATAAGCCCTTCTATAAGCCGTTTATCGCCCGATTTATAGGCTAAGCGGGTAAGAACTCCGAGCGAGTATTTATTCTCCAAAACCCGACATAAAGCCGCTTCGGTCGCGAAAATATAGCCGTAGTCCTCGTTTTCGGACAATTTTGCGAGCGTTTTCGCGTATTCAGCGTATTTTGCCGAGTTCTTCTCGTCCACGGTAGAATCGAAAACGCCTGAGAAACAGTCGTTATAAAGCATATACTTACTCGGGTTATATACGTCTATAAGTTGATTATCGAGTAAATTCGGCAAATCTACGGCGAGAAAATCGTCGAACGAAATTCCGAACGTTTTTCCGAATTTCGACTTTATTTCCTCTAAGTCGCAGTTCCCTTTCGCCATTTCCGAAAAGGCGAACAAAGAGGGTAAAAGCGAAAGTTTGGAACATTCCGCTCCGTCGTCGCCCCACTCGGCGAGCATATAATTTTTTACGCCGTGTTTTTTCATTACGGGGAACGCCGCGGAAAACTCTGCGAGCGAATAGTCGTTATGAGGAACAAGTCCTAACCACGACCACGCCGCTCCCGTCCAAATAAGATTGTCTCCCGACAGTTTTTTATGACTTTCTATCATAGCCGCGTAATCGCTTTCTTCGCGGGCGTTATAGTCCCAATAACAAAGCGTTACGCCCTCGGGAAGTTTTCGGACTGTCTTTTCGGTTATTACGGGGTTTTTAGAATAATACTCCCCGTCGTTTTCGTATTTGAAAAACATATCCGACCACATCATGGGCTTAAACCCGTATTTTTTAGCGAGTTCGCAGACTTTTTTCAAGTGCCTGAAAAATATCTCGCGGGGGTTTTCGTAACCGAACTTTTTAAGGTGTTTCCCCAAGCCCGAAAAATGGGCTTCGTCCATGCCGATATTTATCTTATCGGACGAAAACATATCGGCTATCGCTTTAAATTCCTCTTCGATAAAAGCGTAAGTTTCCTCGCTGTCCGCTAAAAGGGCGTTTCCCGCGTCGTTTATAGCCGAAAATCTCTTCCACCTGAATATATTGTCGAGGTGAGCGAGCGTTTGTATGCAAGGAACGAGTTTTATTCCCCGTTCCCCGCAATAGCCGTCGATTTCTTTGATTTCTTCTCGGGTAAACCTGCCGCGAAGATAACCGAAATAGGGTTCGCCCTCTATCTCGTAAAGGTCTTCGGTATAAAGTTGCAATTCGTTATACCCGAGCCGAGCGAGAATATCTATATATTTTTTCAAAAATGCGATATTCGGAACTGCGTTTCTCGAACAATCGAGCATCAAAGACAAGGTTTCGTAAGTTTTCATTTTATTATGCGAAACGTACCGTAACGGACGAAGTCGTACTGCCCGAACTGAATATTACGAGACACGGATGGTCGGTATCGAACAAAGTAAGGTCTAATTCGATAGAACTTTCGCTGTTCAAGCCGTTCATTCCGCCCGCAACGTTCCAATTATCGTTTCCGACCCAAAGTTGTCCGCTTTCGTATTTTCCCGCAGTCACGACAACTTTGGTATAGCCTGCGGCTATCATTTCCTGCGTATTTACGTAAACGAGTTTCTGACCGTCTACCATAGTAGCGTTGAAGGTGTATTCGTCAACGTAAGCAAACGTGATCCCTGCAAAACTGTTGCGGCTCGAAACAAAATCGTTTATTCTGAACTTATAAACGCCTTCCGACTCGTTGCCCGCGTAGAATTTATCGCCCTCGGTATAAGCCCTGTCGTTCATATATTCGGTGACCATTTCGGTAGTGTTTGTACCGCCGACCGAACTTACAGCCCCGTTTACGCCCCAAATCATTCCGCGGTAGTTGCTCTGTATATCGAGCCACTGCCCCGTTATCATTATAGTTCTCTGTCCGACTTCGCCTGCGGTGGCATTGTTCGCATATTTTTTCCACCATTCGCTGCTCGACAGCACGTTCGCCCACGCTCCCGCCTGACGGGTGTCGAGTACGATATAGCCGTCCTCTTCCGCACAGTAAATACTGCTGTTGCTCTTAGTCCATTTCGCCGTCTCTTCGCTACTGATAAGCGTAGGTTTATAGAGTTCGACTACGCCGTCCGTCTGTTTGCCCGCCGAGTCTCTGACTTCCATACTCCAACCGTAATAGCCGTTTTCGTCTTTAAACTCAGCAAGGTCTATTCTTGCCGTATCTGTCGTGCTAAGCGATTTCCAATATTTGTTCCAAGTACCGCCGTGAGTTAAAACCATACTTACGCCGCCCGTAAGTTTCGTATCGAATTTAAGGTGCGTATAGCCCGCTTTTATTACTTTTTCGACCCACGCCGAATCAATCGACACGACCCTGCAACCGACCGAAACGTAGCCGTCGTACTCGGTCTTGGGCAGATTTATCGCCGTAAACATCTGCGAAGCGAGGTCGTAGACCCTAACGGTAAGTTCGGCGTTCGCCTTTACGCTTTCGAGAGTGTAAACTCCGTCCGCAAGGGCGATTTCTTCTTCGCCGTTAAATACCTTTATAATATCCTCGGCGTTTGTCGCCGCGACCGCGAAACTCACGCTTTCGCCGTAATTTACCTCTTTTGAAATTTCGCCGTCAACCGTATATCCCTCGCCCTCTTTTACCGAGACGGTATACACGTTGATTTTAACGTTCTCTACGGTGATTACGATTTCGCCCGAAACGTTTCCGACGGTATACTTGCCGTCTTCGCCCGCTTCCACCGTTTCGCCGTTAGCCTTTACGACGGGAACGCTGTCCGTATAGCCCTCGGACAATACGAGTTCAAAGGTATAATCGCCGCCGTGTTCGGCTTTGTCCTCTCCTCTGAGTTCATAGCCCGTTCCGCTCGTAAGCGTTACGCCGTAAGTTCTTATATCGAGACCCTCGACGGTAACGGTCAAATCGGTTTTAACCGCTTTTACGACGTAAGTTTCGCCGTCCGCTTCTGCATTAACCGCCGCTCCGT
>CALGVF010000402.1 GCA_937920115.1 uncultured Clostridia bacterium | reverse complement strand
TGAAATATTTACGATATTTACTGTGATTTTCGCGTTTTACATAAGCGTGGTCGGCGTGGACGGGATTGGCGTTGTATCTCTCGTTTCGATACCCGTCGTTTTGTTCTTTATCGTCTACTTTTCGGTCGAGAATTTTTCTTCGCTTAAAATCGAAATAACCGAGGACGGCAGCGTTTTGTACCCCGTCTTATACGTGGGAATGAATTGCCTGCTTTCGTCCGAGATAATAAGCGACTCGACGAAAAAACTCTCGAAAGGGTCTAAACTCGCCGCCGCGTTTTTAGTTTCGTTTTTGTTGTTTTTAAGTATAACGTGTATCTCGATTTTTATTTCGGGCAGAAGCGGGGAGATGCCCTTTTTAGAAAGCGTGGGTAGCAGTAAGTTCTCGACCGTCGTAGTTTTCGTGATTACGCTGTTCGCGATTTTTACCACGCTCGTTTCCGCAACGTACTCGTCTTTCAAACTCGCGAAAGGAAAGGCGAGCGTTTTAAAGAAGGTTCTTTTAACGCTCGTCTTTTTCGCTTTATCGAAATTTGGTTTTTCGCAAATCGTAGAGAAGTGCTACCCCGTTTTCGGGGCGTTGGGCGTTTCCTACTTCGCGATTATCGTTTTACAAATTTTTCTATCAAGGCGACCAAAGCGTACATCAGTCCCGCAAGAACGCACAAGACGATGGTGCTTGCCATTACGAGGTCGAGTTTGAATACCTGACCGCCGTAGACGATCAGATAGCCTATTCCTTGTCTGGAAGTGAGATATTCGCCCATTATCGAACCTATCCACGCCATTCCCACGTTGATTTTAAGACAGGAGATAAACGTGGGCAGACTCTGAGGTAGTACTAACTTCGTAAGAATAGTCAGTTTATTCGCCCCCATGGATTCGAGGAGCATAACTTTCCCTTTATCCGTTGCGAGAAAACCGTTTTGCATAGTGATTATCGTAACGATTATCGTAATGAGAACGGTCATAAACACGATCGATTTAACGCCGCTTCCGAACCATACGATAATAATGGGTCCTAACGCTATTTTCGGAAGACTGTTCAGAACGATAATATACGGCTCGGATATTTTTCTGAAATTTTCGGACAGCCATAATAAAACCGCAATGAACGTTCCTAAGGCGGTCGCAATCAGAAAACCCGCTACCGTCTCGTAAACGGTCGTTCCGATGTGAAGCCACAAATCTCCGCTTTCAAAAAGATTTTTGAGCGTTATCGCTATTCTCGACGGACTGCTCGACAGAAAACTGTCTATTACGCCTGTCGAGGCGAGTAGTTCCCATATAGCGAATATCGCGACGAGTACGAATATTCTCATAAACGTGACGAACGCGAAGTTCTGCCTTTTCTTACGCAAAAAGCGGAGGCGTTCGGGCGAAAAACCGTACTTATTTTTCATAATTCAATTCCCTCCATAATCTCTCGAACCATTTTGAAAACCTCGGGTCTTCGCGTCGTTTTAAGGGCGAGACCTCTTTGTTTAAGTCAATCAGGTGAATGTTCAGAATTTTGGACGGTCTTTTGCTGAGAACGATAATTCTGTCGGCGGTCGAAAGGGCTTCGGAAATATCGTGCGTTACGAGTACGGTCGTTTTGTTTTCGCTTTTGATTATTTCGTAGAGGTCGTCGCAGACTTCGAGCCTCGTCTGATAGTCGAGAGCGGAAAACGGCTCGTCTAACAAAAGCAGGTCGGGGGAAGAAGCCATCGTCCTTATGAGAGCGGCTCGTTGTCTCATTCCTCCCGAGAGTTGACGGGGGTACTTTTTACGAAACTCCCAAAGTCCGTATTTTTTGAGCAGTTCGTTTACTTTTTCTTTTGATTTTTCGCTTTTATCTCTCTTTATTTCGAGCGGCAGATAAGCGTTTTCCATTATAGTTCGCCACGGGAACAACTCGTCTTTTTGAAGCATATAACCTATCGAGGTTTTGCCTTTTTCCAAAGGTTCGCCCTTGATTGTTATTTTTCCTCCCGACGGCTTTAAAAGTCCTGCGATAATGGACAGAATACTCGTTTTTCCGCAACCCGACGGACCGATGATTGCGACGAATTCGCCCTCGTCTACGCTGAAAGAAATGCTTTCGAGCGCGCGAATCTCGTCCTTTTCGGTCTGATAGGAGAGAGATATTTTATCCAGCGTAAGTATGTCGTTCATCTTTTGCGTTTCCTTTTTAGTTTATCCGTAAATTTCTTTGTATACTTTCTTTGCTATCTCGTCGTAATTTATCTTGCCGTAATCGGCTCTTTTATCGAGTTCGCCCGCGTTTTCCATTACCGTTTGCAGATTGTCGAACGCCTGTTTCGTCATGGTCGTATCGGTAGTCCACGCGTCGATTTTCTTATAACTCTTCAAAGACGCGGCGATAGATTCCTTAGCCGTTGACGGGAATTGCTTTAAAAGCGAGTCGGCGACTTTGTCTTCGTCGGTTGTCTGAACGTATTTAATCGCTTTCTGAACGGCTCTCATAAATTTTTCGACTATCGTTTTATTCTTTTCGAGATAACTCTTCAAAGTCATAAAAGCGGTGTACGGTATTTCGCCGCTTTCTTCGCCTACGCTCGCTACGACGTAGCCTTTGCCCGCTTTCTGATATTCGCTTGCGGTCGGCTCGAAAAGGGTAGTGTAATCTCCCGTTCCGCTTTCAAAAGCGGGACCCATAAGGTTGAAGGCTATGTCGTTGTTTAAAGTTATGTTTTCGCCGTTTTTAAGTCCGTGTTTGTTTACTACGTATTCAAAGGTCATAGCGGGAACGCCGCCCGTTCTGCCTGCGATAACCATTTTGTTTTCGAGATTTTCCCATTTGAAATCGGGTTCGGGTTTTCTCGAAATTAAAAACGAGCCGTCGCGTTTCGTAAGTTGAGAGAATACTCTCGGGTAGTCGGTTTTGCCTTCGTTTACAACGTAAATAGCCGCTTCGACGCCCATAAGTCCTATATCTGCGCTTCCCGAAAGAAGGGCGGTCATGGATTTGTCCGCTCCGCCGCCGTTGGTAAGTTCGATTTCCAATCCTTCGTCTTTAAAGAAATCGTTTTCTATCGCAACGTAAAGGGGAGCGTAAAATATCGAATGTGTAACCTCGTTCAGCCGAACTTTGGTAAGTTTGTTTTCTTCCGACTCTTTGCAGCCTATCAAGGAAAAGGCGAGAGTGCAAAAAGCGAGAAACAACGCAACAATTTTTTTCATAAAACACCTCTTTTAGTTTTATATAATATACTATGCCGCCGCCGATTTATTTGACAAAGTAAAAGTTTTACATTATAATAGATAAGACACAAAATTTTCGGAGAAAAGATTATGGATATGAATAAGACGTATAATCCGCAGGAATTCGAAGGAAGAATATACGGTGAATGGGAAGACAAAGGGTATTTCACCGCTTCGCCGAGTAGGGATAAAATACCGTTCACTATTATGATGCCGCCGCCGAACATTACGGGACAGTTGCATATCGGACATGCTCTCG
>CALGVF010000401.1 GCA_937920115.1 uncultured Clostridia bacterium | reverse complement strand
AATGTAAAATATGTCGGAAAAAAGTCTGTATAAAAACTGGTCAATACTTGGTTCGATGACGATAAATGTCAGCAACGCGCGCGGGAAAATCAGTTCTACGAAAAAGCGAACAGCGAAAAAGTTGGCGTAAAACCGAAATCGAAAGCAAAGCCGAATCCTCGCGCCGACCATAAACACGAATATATACCGATTGTAATATGGGATAAATCCGCGTGGAACAACAGAATTTACGGCGGCGTCGGCGAACATTGCCGAATTTGCGGAAAGAAGAAACATGATTATACTTATTTTCGTATGGTAAACGAGCCTCGCAAATATTACGGAGAAATGGAACATTTTTGGGAAGAAAACGGCAAACTTACCCCGATAGATAAAAACGCTTATCGCAAAACGATTTTTCTGGGCGGTTCGCAGACGTTGAACGCGTTGACGGTTGAAGTTAAAAACAAACTCGTCGATTTTATGAACCTCGGGCATAAATTCGTTATAGGCGACTGTAAGGGTGCGGATTTGGAAATGCAAAAATTCCTTACCGAAAACGACTATAAAAACGTCGTGATTTATTATAGCGGCGACCGTGCAAGAGTAAATATAGGCGACTGGGAAGAGAAGAAAATTTGTGCGAATAAATTTGACAAGGGCTACGAACTCTATAAAAGAAAAGACGAGCAGATGGCTGCCGACGCGGATGAGGGTTTTATGATCTTAAATGGCGAAACGCGCGGAACTATGGCAAATATCGAACGGCTTGCGGCTTTGAAAAAGGATTGTCTTGTTGCTTTTCCCGAAAGAAGCGAAAGGGCAAGACGGCTCAACAGAGCATTGTATGATATGCGCTTGATAAATAAAGAAAAGAACGAAAATTTATAGTAGTCAATTATGGTAAAACATATATTTTGAATAAGTGTTTTATGGGAACAAAATATACTTTATTTGGTAATAACATTAGCCACGAAGCAATCAATAAGTTTGAAGCGGATGATGGTAAAAGGTATTTTTTCCTTTGTGACGACGGTAAAATAAGTAGTGAAGGCGATTATATAACACCATCAAGCAATTATAAGAAGTTTTTGATAAATAATGCTGTGTTAGTTTCGTTTTCCGAATATGAAGCAGGGAAAAAGAAACGATATGCGTTTATTCAGAAAGCCGAACAGTTATCGTTAGTTTCTTCGGCAGAAGAAGAACCGGTAACTTATGGTGGCATCAAAGTTAAAAACATCTTTAAAACGAATAAATTCAGTAAAGGCAAAGGTATAGAAGGGAGGGATAACACAGCAAAAGAAGATGATTTCCCGTGCATAACTTTTTCGGGGAAAAAAATATCGAAACCAAAGGATATAGGCTCACATTTGTTTTTATACGACGATGTAAATTCGGGAGAATGCAGTGAACAGTTAAGCAAGTCGTCAATGAAGCAATACGTTTTTGAAGGGAGTAAGTTGTTTGATAATATTACGAAAATATTGGAGAACGGCGATTGGGAATACGATACGCCCTATAATTTTACAGATAAATTTTTTGAAGAGGAATCAGTATTAAGCATTATAAACAAGGAAAATAAAGAAACGTATATGTCGTCACTTATTGCTTATGTTATAGAGCAATCTCACGAAATTTTGAAAAACATTTGCGGTGTAGAAGATATAGGCGAATATAAAGTTTACAGAGAAGAAAATAACGTAGATATACTCGTTAAAAGCGAGAAAGATATAATAATTATAGAAAATAAAATAAATGCAAATATCACCGAAGGAGAAAAAAAGAGATGGGATGAATTTATAAATGGGACAAAGAAGAACTGGAAACTAATAGAAGAGATCAACGATGAGTCCCCATGTGGGGAAGGGCAGGAATCCCAACTTCAAAAGTATTATAATCTTGCTTTGTATTACGCAAAGGAACAAGGATTAAGCAAAGGTAATGTTCATTGTTATATATTATGTCCCGAATACAAGAAAAAGTATTATGAGAAAGAAAGGAATACTTACAAAGCAGGGAAGATGTATACGCCAATTTCTTATAAGAAACTATATGACGAAATAACAGAGCAATCTATTAAAGGGATTCAAGAGTATAAACAAGAAATTATACATGATATAAAAAGGACAATAAAAATGTATACGTTTCTCCAAAATGATTATTATATGAACAAAATTTGCGGAAGATTCGTTGCAATGGTCAAAAGACTTCGACAAAAACTTTAACCTACTTAAAATTTTATAAAAATCAAAGGCTATGGGACGAAATCGTCCCATAGCCTTTGCTATAATGAAAGAAAAACGGAGACAGACGACGAATGAACGAAAAATTAAGAGATTATTTGGCAAACGTGCCGTGCGGCAGGGAAGACGCGTATAACGAATTATACGGGATCGTCGATAACGTATTGAAGACGAGAGGAATTACTTGCCCCGAAAAAGCAAGGCTGTATTACGAATTGGATATCGTAAAACGGTCGGGAGCCGCGAAACTCTTTTTATTTGCGTTGAACGCCTTAAAAGGGTTTTCTGCCGACGAGTATTGTTTTCTTGCGAAAGAGAACGATTGTTTCATCAATCATTTTTTACGGCTTACGAGCGTAAATCCCGTAGAATACGGTTTGCAATTCGAATTGTTTTTTAATCCCGAAAGAGAAGAATTTCCGAAGTTTTGTTTCTACGTTAAAAACGGAACGAAAGAAAGGCTTCTGAATAATATCTGCGGTTATTACAAAACGGCGAAACTCATAACGGGGAAGGATAACGGTTGCCGTTATTTCGTCGATACGGTCGGCAAAACTAAATCTGATATAGAAATTGACGGAAGCAATCGAGCGGCGGGTGAAATAAAAGTCGCGACGCTTTCCGCAGACGAAATGGCGAAGAGCGGCTTGTTTGAGTTTGACGTTCTCGAGTACGAGCGCAACGAAATCTTATGCAGAAAATTTTCCGATGAAGAAATTTACGACGCGGCAATAAAAACCGTCGCGTATAAACCGGCTGTAATATCGATGAAACCCTTTGATAAAATCGGCGACGTAAAGAGAATATTAAGCCGTACTTGCGGACGGTTGATTTTTCAGGAACAAGTCGTTGAAATTTTAAGCGACGTTTGCGGATACGCTCCCGCCGTGGCGGACCGTATCAGAAAGTCGATTTGTACTAAAAAGGAAGATTACGACGACGATGTGGCGGGTATTTTAAGATGCAAATACGGAATTGCGGGCGAAGAATTTTTTAAGTATCTTGCCGAATACGGACCGTACACCGTGTCAGAAAGTTACGTTATTGCGAAAATGAAAAACGATATCGTATGGGAGAAAAAATGAATATTTACGAATACATACGTTCTAAAGACGTAAGAGAATACAACGAGAAAATAGGACGTAAATTTACCGCTACGGAAAGCGCGTTTTTAGTGTGGCATAATTATGAGATTACGCTTAAAAAAAAGCACGACGCGTGGCGTGAAATTATGCGGGAAATGCCCG
>CALGVF010000400.1 GCA_937920115.1 uncultured Clostridia bacterium | reverse complement strand
GTTGTTCGGGCTTTTGGCAAAATAACGCAATAACTTAGTTTGATTTTCCCGAAGAAATCTCAGAGTATTTTAAAAAGTCGTTTTTTTCGGGAAAGTCTCCCCTGAGCAAGGGGAGATGTCACGACTTGTCGTGACAAAAGGGTTGTGAGTAAAACGGCGATAATCGACTTATAGGCTGACTTATTATGTGATTTTGTTCGGTAAAATCGGTAGCGAAGCAGTTTGATTATTCTTGCTTTTCCGTTTTTACAAGGCGAAGCCGTCTAACTGTTCTTGCTTTCCCCTTTGGGGAGAGTGCCGCCCGAGGCGGCGAGAGAGGTCGTGTTCGGATAGTTCTTTATTAAAAATATCGAAATAGTAGCGAAAAATGAAAAAGAGTTTTAAAACAAAAATCTATTTCTCCCGTTTCTTGATTATTCTTCTGAGCATCTTCGCTCAGGCAATCGGAATGTGGATAGTCCTTTATTGGTTGGGGCAGAAAGCCTCAACCGCTTTCGCTATATCCGTTTACGCTTTGACCGCCCTTCTAATAATGTTCATAGTCAATAAGGATCAGTCCGCTTGCTATAAACTGCCTTGGGTTATTCTCATTTTAGTGTTTCCTTACGGCGGAATAATGTGTTATTTCACGTTCGGCAACCGTAAAATGAGTAAACGCGAAATGAAAAAGTATCGCTCGATTTACGACGAAAGACACGACTCCTATTATCGGCAGGACGAAGTTTTAAAGGAACTCAAAGCCGAGGGCGGCAAGGGTATAGGTATCGTAAAGTATTTAAGACACGCTACCTCGCTTCCCGTTTACGATAATTCGAGGGCAACATACCTTAAAAACGGCACGACTTTTTTCGAGAGTTTAAAAGACGAACTGCGAGTCGCCGAGAGGTATATTTTCCTCGAATATTTCATTATCGACGAGGGCGTAGTCTGGGACGAAATTCACGATATATTAAAACAAAAAGTCGCCGAAGGCGTCAAGGTATACGTTATGTACGACGACGTGGGCTGTATGTCGAAAATTCCTGCGAATTTCAATAAAATGCTCATGAAAGACGGTATCGACGCAAGGAAATTCCATAAATTCATACCGATAGTCTCCGTCAGTCACAACAACCGCGACCACAGAAAGATAGCCGTTATCGACGGCAAAGTCGGGTTTATGGGCGGGGCGAATATCGCCGACGAATACGCGAATATCACTAAGCCATACGGCAGATGGCTCGACAATTCGGTTAAAATCGAGGGGCAGGCTACGGATAGTTTAGTTCGACTTTTTATTCAACTTTTCAATATGACTTCGGGCAAGAAACTCGACGAAAAAGACTATATCGTCGAGGAACACGAGCAATTTTCGGACGGATATATGTATCCGTTCGGCGACTCGCCCGCTCCTATCACATACGAACATATCGGCGAGAACGTGTACCTCGATATAATTAACCGTTCAGACGAGTATCTGTATATCGAAACGCCCTATCTGATAGTCGATAATAATATAACGGACGCCTTGAAAAACGCCGCTCGAAGAGGGGTTGACGTAAGGATAATCATTCCCGACGTACCCGACAAAAAGGCGATATACGCTTTAACTAAAAGTACGTGCCTGTCGCTTATGTCGCAAGGCGTTAAAATTTACACTTACAGAGGCGGTTTTATCCACTCTAAATGTTTTCTGTCCGACGGCGATACGGCGGTTATAGGAACGGTAAATCTCGATTTCAGATCGCTCGTTCACCATTTCGAGTGCGCGACGGTATTTTATAAAAGTTCGCTTGAAAACGACTTATACGCGGACTTTCACTATCTTTTTGACGTAGAATGCGACCTGAAAAACGAAAAAACGCTTCAACTTAAATGGTATGAAAAACTGATAAAATCGGTCATGGCGTTTTTCGCCCCTTTAATGTGATTGAGACTCTGTAAAGGTCAGATAGAAACCAAATTTGTAGCGGTTAAACTTTTTGCCTGACAAATCTAAAAATCTTGCTTTCCCCTTTGGGGAAAGTGGCTCGGAGAGCGAAGCGAAACCGAGACGATAGAGGTCAACAACGCATAAAACGGAAGAACACGCAAAATTTTTAACGGGCAAGACCTCTCTCGTCTTTTGCTCGCCTTTCTCGCAAAATCCACTTCACCTCGGCGGCGGACGCCCCCCTTTTGTCGCTTTGCGACATTTTCCCCGTTTCATCGGGGAAATCTGCCCCAAAGGGGAAAGCAAGA
>CALGVF010000399.1 GCA_937920115.1 uncultured Clostridia bacterium | reverse complement strand
TCTTATTTTTTTACAGCCCCTTTATAATTGTTTGTCTTTTATAAAAGCGATTTGCGGTATTCCGTCGGGGTCTGTCCGCTCTTTGCTTTAAATAGAGTCGAAAAATAGTTTTTGTTGCAAAAAGACAGTTTTTCCGCTATCTCGTTCATGGGTATGCCGCTTTCGATAAGTTTCTTCGCTTCTTCGATTTTCAGTTCGTTGAACGCTTCCATTATCGTCTTGCCCGTCTCTTTTTTGAACGCCGTCTTTATATACGATTTCGAGAAATACAACGCTTCCGATACGTCGTCGAGAGTTATTCGCTCGTATACGTTTTTCGCAAGATACGAGTATATGTTCGAGGTCACTTTTTTCGATTCGGTTGTTGCCGTTTCTTCCGAAAATTGCGAGATAATCGACTTATCGACGGGTTTTATACATTCTATTATGAAAAGTTCCAGCATTTCTTTAACGCTTTGCTCGGTGAACGCGCTTACGTCGTCTTTAGGTATAGGCAGTTTCACGAGCGAGGCGGTTTTGTTGGAAATGAAAAATTCGTCCGCAAGTTTTCCGAGTCTTACGAGCAGATTCCTTGCAAAAGGCGTGAGCGTGATAAGTTGTTCGCAAAACAGCGAAATGGAGTTCTCCTTTACCGAAAATACCGCGTAGAACATTCTAACGCCTTTCTGCCTCGACGAAATAACGTATTCTGTGAAAGGGGCGATAAACAGACAGTCGCCGTCCTGCACGACGAACGTTCTGTTTTTTATTTCGATAAACAGTTCGCCTTTTTCACAGTAGAGGAGCGAAAACGCAGGGTATTTTATTCGGCTCTGCTGACTTTCGAGCGGCGTATACCAACTCGCGCCGAACAGATTATGAACGGAGACTATTCTTCTTAAATGCCTCGCATTGTCGAAAACGTTATTTTCCATATCTATATATTACGCCAAAACGGAAAAAAAATCAAGTCATTGATTTGACAAAAGGAATAAGCGGTGGTAAAATAAAGATATGTACAGAGAGTTGAGAGACAATAAGACGGGCGAAAAAACGCCTTTTAAAACGAGTCTGAATTGCGAAAGATACGCGGGCGGTATGAGATTTAAGTTCGACTGCGAGAACTCAAAGAAGTTTTCCGCATACTCGGAGGACAACGAGCCGATATTCCGCGGCGACGTCGTGGAACTTTTTATATGTACGGGCGGCGACAGAAACAAATACTACGAAATAGAAGTCGCTCCGAACGGCACGGTATTTTTCGCTTTGATTACTTACGATAACGGAGCGTTTTCCGCGAAAATGCTCGACAAGGCGTTCGAGGCGAACGTTACGGACTATAAAAACGGTTACTCGGTGGAGATTAAAATTCCCGACGAGGCGATAGGCGTAAAAGAAAACGCCAAGGTGGTTTTCAACGCGTACAGAATAGAGACCGAGGGAGGAACGCCCGAGAAGAATCTTCTTGCGTTGAACCCGACTATGTGCGGCTGTTTCCACAGACCCGAATATTTTATACCGTTTAACGAGGACTGACGGGCGAAGCGGCGGCGTTTTGGCAAGGATTGTATTGTTCTTTGTCGATATGCTTGCCTTAGAGACTCGAAAAAAAAATTTAAAAATTTTTACAAAACACCGTGCAAAATGCTTGCAATGTTGAAAGAAATTTGATATAGTATATAGGCATTGAGTGGCACGGGAGCATAGCTCAGTTGGGAGAGCATCTGCCTTACAAGCAGGGGGTCATAG
>CALGVF010000398.1 GCA_937920115.1 uncultured Clostridia bacterium | reverse complement strand
CAGTCGTTTTAACGGGCGAGAGCAGGGAAAGAATGTTCCTTGCGGCGAACGAAGAGGGTTACGAAAACGTGTCCGTAGTATACGACTTTGAAATGGCGGTCGAGTTCGCTTCGATGATAGCCGAAGAGGGCGACGCCGTTCTATTGAGTCCCGCTTGCAGCAGTTTCGACAGGTTTACGGACTACGAGGAACGCGGAAATAAATTTATCGAGTTGGTAGAAAGCCTATGAGCGGAATGATAACGGTAAAAAAGAGAAAAGGGAGAGGCGATTTGCTTCTCCTCTTTTCGATTATCGGTCTGTCGCTTCTCGGGCTTGTTTTCGTGTATTCGGCAAGCAAATATTCCTCGAAAACTACCTACGGCGACGAATTTTACGTTATGAGGAAACACCTTTCAGGGCTTTTAATCGGCTACGCCGCAATGCTTTTCGGTTGCTTTTTCGATTACGGGAAGTACAAGAAAATCGGGCTTGTCGCGTTTATCCTTTCAAGCGTGTTGTTGGGACTTGTTTTAACTCCGCTCGGACACGAGAATTACGGGGCGACGAGATGGATAAAATTCTTCGGAATAACCGTTCAGCCGTCGGAAATATCGAAGATTTGCTTCATAATGTTTGCCGCTTCCTATTTTTCAGCCGACCCGTCGAGGGCGAAGACCTTTCTCGGGTGCCTGCCCGTACTCGGGGCAGGCGGTCTTACCTGCGTACTCATAATCTTAGAGCCGAATATGTCGATTACGGTATGTTTCGGACTTTTAACCCTTGCGATTTTATTTATCGCGGGAATGAAAACCTCGCATTTTATCGCGATATTATTGCCCGCCGCCCTGTGCGTGCCGCTTCTCATAATCGCCGAACCGTACAGGCTCAACAGACTTTCGGCATTTTTAAACCCGTGGGCTTCGCCGAAAGGGGAAGGGTATCAACTGCTTCAATCTCTCTACGCCTTGGGTTCGGGCGGTTGGTTCGGAACGGGGCTATTCAATTCGAGACAAAAGCTCAGATTTCTGCCCTTTTCGGAAAGCGATTTCATACTTGCCGTGATAGGCGAAGAGATAGGTTTCGTCGGCTTGTTTTTCCTTTTCGGACTGATTTTTTTCATAATTTACAGGGGCGTGAAAATCGCCGTTTCGAGTAAGGACTATTACGGTTACGTTCTCGCAATGGGAATAACCTGCATTTACGGCATACAGTCGCTCGTAAACGCCCTCGTTGTGACGGGCAGCATACCGCCGACGGGGCTTCCTCTGCCGCTCGTTTCCGCGGGAAATACCTCGCTTATTGTCTTTTTGTTCTCGTTCGGCGTTCTCTATAACGTATCGAGAAGCGGCGGCAAAATGAGCGATTAACTTTTTTCGCCTTGAAAACGTATAATGTCCTATAAAGATTATACGGAGAGGTTATGGACAGATTCGTTATATGCGGCGGCAACGCTCTCAGGGGAAAAGTACGGATAAACGGAGCGAAAAATTCGGTATTGCCGCTCGTCGCGGCTTCGCTTATCACGGAGGGAAAAACTATTATCAGGAACTGTCCGAAGATAAGAGACGTACTCGTTATGGCTGAAATCGTAGAGACGCTCGGCGGGAAATTTTCGTTCGAGGACGATTCGCTTGTGATAGATACTTCGGGCGTAAACAAATGGATATTGCCCGAAAAATACACGGGCGAAATACGGGCGTCCGTTTTTATGACGGGGGCTTTAATAACGCGGTTCCGCCTTGCGGAAACAACCTGCCCCGGCGGGTGCAATATAGGTTGCAGACCTATCGACATACATATCGACGCTTTCAAAGCCCTCGGAATAATAACTCAGGAGGGGCGTAAAATCACTTTCGACGGCAAAAATTCGCAGAGCGGAAAAGTCGCTTTGCGTTATCCGAGCGTGGGCGCGACCGAAAACGTCATGATGGCGGCGGTGCGGTTAAAAGGCGTGACGACGATAGAAAATTGTGCGAGAGAACCCGAGATAGTAGATTTGCAAAACTATCTCAACGCCGCGGGATTCGACGTGAAAGGAGCGGGGAGCGACAGAATCGTCATAGAGGGAAAAGACGGTTGTAAGGGAAAAGAAATAGAATTTACCCCGAGCAAAGACAGGATAGAAGCGGGGACTTTTTTGCTTGCGGGGCTTGCCACGGGCGGCGAAATCGAGTTTGACGGGCTTGAAAAGAGAGAAAATTTGTCGGTTTATAAAATAATTGCCCGTAACGCTTGCAAAATCTATGAAAAAAATGATAAGATATATTGTGTAAAGTTCCGTCCGACGGGAAAGGGACTCGGAAAAGTGACCGCAAAGCCATTCCCCGGGTTTCCAACAGACCTGCAACCGCAACTCGTTGCGGCGGCTTCGGTGATGAACGGACTTACCGTGGCGGAAGACACCGTTTTTCCGAAACGCTTTTCGTATTGCGAAGAGTTGAAGAAGATGGGAGCGAATTTACGGGTCGCCGAAAATCTCTGCGTGATAGAGGGCGGCAGACTTCGCGGAACGGTAGTTTCTTCGGGCGATTTGAGAGGCGGGGCGGCTCTTTGCATAGCCGCGTTGTCCGCGGAGGGCGTCACGACAGTTTTAAACGTGAATCATATCGACAGAGGGTACGAAGATTTTGAGAAGAAACTAAGGCTTATCGGAGCGTCGATAGAGAGAATTACATATTGAAATTCCGCATAGCCGATAAAAACCCCAACCGACCCCGCCTCTAAGCCGTATTTTTATGCCAGACAAGAATAATACGAACCTTGCCAAAACGCCGCTATTTCCGTGTTTTTTGGCAAA
>CALGVF010000397.1 GCA_937920115.1 uncultured Clostridia bacterium | reverse complement strand
CGCGATTTCCTGCGTGTTCGTGTTGTAGTACCCGTTTTCCGCGAATAATTTATATCCCGCTTCTATGATTTTCTGTTTTTTTTCGTTCGCCCTTTCCTGTACGGGCTGCCTTATCGCGTTTGCCATATTTCCATTATATATTATATGCGTGAAAAACGCAAGCAAAAAAATTTAAAAATATGAAAAAAAGTTCATATATTTGCTTGACAGGTTAAAATTGTAATGATATAATAAACCCGAAATTGAAATTTTATTCACATTTCTGTGGCTGCGGAACGTTATGTTGTAAGCCCGTAGCGTTCCGTCAAACGAAAAAAGGAGGTTTTTATGCCGATTGTATTAGCCCCGACTAATCAGAATTTAAAGGTCGTAAGAATTGCTGCGGACGACAAGGTGAAAAAGCATCTTGAAAGTCTCGGGATAACCGTAAACGGAGAACTTACCGTTTTAAGTTCGAGCGGCGGCACGGTGGTTATAAAAATCAAAGACGGAAGAATTGCCTTAGACAGCAATCTTTCCACTAAAATTTTTGTAGCGTAAAAAATATTTGTAGCGTGAATTAAAAACCGTAAAACAAAAAAAAGGAGAGAAATTATGGAAAAAACGTTAGATTTGTTTGAACCCGGCGAAAAGGGCGTAGTTAAGTCCGTAGCCGGCGAAGGCAAAATCAAAAGACGTCTGTTCGATATGGGAATCACTCCCGGCGCCGACGTCTACATGCGTAAGAAAGCCCCTTTGGGCGACCCCATCGAGATTACGATAAGGGGCTATGAACTCACCCTTCGTAAGACCGAAGCGGTTTGCGTAAATTTGGAGGTCGTCAAGTAATGGAACGTGGCGATACATGTGAATCCGGAGGTAGTTAAGTAATGAAAAGGTTTGCTCTTGCTGGCAACCCGAACTGCGGAAAGACCACTCTTTTCAACAGTCTGACGGGTTCTACCGCTCACGTCGGCAACTGGCCGGGCGTTACGGTAGACAAAAGAGACGGCGTTTATAAAAAACTCGCCGAAAATATCGCGATAGTCGATTTACCGGGTATTTACTCCCTTTCTCCCTATACTCCCGAAGAAGTTATAGCGAGAAATTACGTTCTGGACGAAAAGCCCGACTGCGTAATCAATATCGTAGACGCGACGAACTTAGAGCGTAACTTGTATCTGACCACTCAGATACTCGAAATAGACGTTCCCGTAGTCGTTGCTCTTAACATGATCGACGCGGTTGAGAAAGCGGGGGACAAAATCGACGAAAAAGCCCTCGAATCGAGACTCGGCGTTCCCGTCGTCAAGATTTCGGCTCTGAAAGAGAAAGGTCTCGACGAACTTATGCAGAAAGCCTACAACGAGAGTAAAAAGACTCGTAAAGGCGATTCCGTTCTTCTTAAAAATTCGCCGCTCGCTCACCTTATCGGCGACGTTAAAATCGCTCTCGAAGGCCAGAACGTTTCCAATCCGCTGTTCCATGCGGTAAAACTCGTAGAGTGCGACGAAATCGAAGTGAAAATGCACAAAGACACCGTCGGAATGGTTGAAGCGTTCAAGAAAACGTTTAACGACGAAGTGTTCGGCACGGACTTCGAGGCGTTGGTTGCGGACGCAAGATATAAATACATATCTAAGAATTTCGCTCCAGTCGTAACTCACAAAAACAAAGACAAGTTCAAAATGTCGAAGTCGGATAAAGTGGATAAGGTCCTCACTCATAAGATTTGGGGTATTCCTATCTTCCTCGTCGTTTTGTTCTTTATATTCCACTTAACTTTCTCGGAAAACCTGCTTTTCTTAAACGGTTTTAACGACGATATGGCTTGGATGCCGTCTCTTTCGGACGACGTTTCTACGGATAACGTTTTCCTTGAAAAAGACGAAAACGGCGAACTCGTATTTGAAATGGACGAAGACGACGGTACTAAGTACGCTCTCGACTACATTACGGACGAGAACGGCGAGTACGTCAATAAAGATAAAGCGGAGTTGCAAGCCGACGGAACTTACAGCGTTACGGTTGACGGCGAAGAGTACGAAGGACTTTACGCTGACGACGACGGACACCTCGGTAACAGAGTTCCCGTACTTAATTACGGAGCAAGATGGCTCGCGACGATTTACGACGGGACGTTGTATTCGCCGGGCGTAGTAGTAAACAATATCTGGAACGATATGCTCGTAGGCGAGGCTGCCGATTGGCTTAAAGGATTAGTCGAGGGTAGCGGAATGGAAAAATGGGCTGTCGGTCTTATAAACGACGGTATCATCGAAGGTATTACGGCTGTTTTGTCTTTCCTTCCCCCGATACTCGTACTGTTCCTCTTCTTCTCGATACTCGAAGATTCGGGATATATGGCTCGTATAGCGTTCATTCTCGACAGAATGTTCAGAAAGTTCGGACTTTCGGGCAGAGCCTTCCTTCCGATGATAATGGGCTTCGGCTGCTCGGTTCCCGCAATGATAAACACGAGAACCTTAGCGGACGAAAAAGAGAGAACCGCGACGATAAGAGTTATTCCTTTCTTCTCGTGCGGCGCTAAACTCCCGATTCTGACTGCTGTTGCAGGGGCTATCGTAACTGCGATAAAACCCGATTGGAGCGCGGACTTAATCACTTACGCAATGTACCTTTTAGGTATAGTCACGGCTATTTGCGCGGTACTCCTCATGAGAAGCACCTCGCTCAAAGGCGAAACGCCTCCGTTCATAATGGAATTGCCTGCGTACCACGCACCGCAGTTCAAGAACCTTATGGCTCACCTTTGGGACAAAACAAAGCACTTCGTAA
>CALGVF010000396.1 GCA_937920115.1 uncultured Clostridia bacterium | reverse complement strand
CAGACGATATGCGTTAAATCGACTGTACCAAAGGGGAAAACAAGTGTAGTTTGATTTTATTGTTGCTTGAAAAAACACAACCGTCCCGAAGGAGGAAGCGAAACGATACGTTTTTAATCGACCATCCGAAAGAAGCGGGAAATCGTTTTTCATTCTACGAATTTATAGAGTTCTTTCAGGTTCTCGATTTCGTAAGTATACGGTACTTCGCTTTCTATTTTCTTGCCGCTTCTGTTTATAAGACAAGTATCTATTCCGTTGTCGTTGCCGAGCGGAATATCCGATACGAGAGAATCGCCGACTATAAGCGTTTTTTCCTTATCGAAATTCGGTATTCCATTTTCGACTAAATCGAAATATTCTTTCTGCGGCTTCGTAACGCCCATTTCGTCGGAAATAAATACGCCGTCCAAAAGCGGGTAAAGCCCCGAGAGGGAAAGTCGGTTTCTTTGAACCTTTTTTAAGCCGTTCGTGATTATATATATTCTCACGCCTTTTGATTTGAGACGGGTCAGAACTTCGACTGTTTCGGGAAAGAGTATGCACGTTTCGGAAAGATTTTTCTCGTATTCTTCGTAAAACTCCTCGGAGTCGAAGTCTACGTTTTTTACCGACTTGTATTCTTCAAACCTGCCGATAACTACCGACCGTTTGTCTATAAGTCCTTTGGAGAATAAGTCCCAACGCTTCTGATTTATATCGCTGTAAATATCGTAATCGGTTCCGACTGCGGGAACGCCTATATCCTTGCAGGCTTTCAGAAAACTTTTTTTGCCCGTATTGTAAAAGTCGAACAGCGTATCGTCCGCATCGAATAAAAAAGTATCGTATTTCATAGCAAAATAATAGCAAAATTCTTTAAAAAACGCAAGTAAATGTTGACAACCGAAGAGAAAAATAATACAATATAAGTATGAGTATTTATAGATTGTACCCCGAGACGAAAGACTATATTTGGGGCGGTAACAAATTAAGAGATTACGGCAAGGTATCCGACAAGGATAAAATCGCCGAAAGTTGGGAATTATCTTTTCATAAAGACGGACCCACGAAAATTGCGGACGGAAGAACGTTAAAAGAAGTTCTGACGAAAGAGGAACTCGGAACTAACCTTTCGGCGTTTGAAGATTTCCCGACGCTCATTAAACTTATAGACGCTAAGGAGAATTTGTCCGTTCAGGTTCACCCCGACGACGAATACGCTTTGAAAAACGAAGGGCAGTACGGCAAGACCGAAATGTGGTACATAGTCGATAACGACGAAGGTGCGGGCATTTATCTCGGCTTTAAGGAAGATACCGACAAAGATACCTTTATGAAAGCGGTCGAAGACGGAACGGTGCTTGACCTTTTAAACTTCTTTCCCGTCAAAAAGGGCGAGTGGTATTTTATAAAGTCGGGAACGGTTCACGCTATCGGCAAAGGCGTTACCGTATGCGAAATTCAGCAAAACAGCAACCTTACTTACAGAGTTTACGATTATAAGCGTAAAGGGGCGGATGGTAAAGAAAGACCGCTTCACGTGGAAAAAGCGATAAAGGTTATCAACTTTAAAAAACTCGAAAAACGCTTTACCGATATAGAGATGAACGGCAGGACCCTTATAGGGGCTTCCAAATATTTTTCTGCGTATAGTTGCGTGGTAAACGGCGAAAAGACTTTCGACGTTGGCAAAGGTTCGTTCCTTTCCGTGACCTGTATAGAGGGCGAGGGGAAAGTCGGAAAAATCGAACTCACGGGAGATATGAAAGTCATTATGGCGGAAGTGAGGAAGTATTATATCGGCATAGACCTCGGCGGCACGTTTATAAAAGGCGGAATTGTCAACGACCTCGGAGAGGTAATCGTCATGGATAAAACGCCTACCGAATCGGAAAAGGGCGGCGAAAAAGTTATGGACAATATCGCTTCGCTCGTCTCGTCGTTGCTTGAAAAAAGCGGAATATCGGGAAGCGATACCGAGGGTATCGGTATGGGCGTTCCCGGAATGATAGACAGTAAAAACGGAGTAGTCGTCTTTTCTAACAACCTTCAATGGCACCACCTGCATATAGCAGAGGGCTTGACGGCAAGAACTGGACTTTCCGTATCTATCGCAAACGACGCCAACGTAGCCGCTCTCGGCGAAGCAATGTACGGAGCGGGAAGCGACGTTGACGACAGTATACTTTTAACGCTCGGAACGGGGGTCGGCGGCGGTATTATCGTCGGCAATCAACTCGTCGAAGGTAACAAATCGGCGGGAGCGGAACTCGGACACATGGTAATCGCTCACGGCGGAGAACAGTGTACTTGCGGAAGAAAAGGTTGTCTCGAAGCCTACGCTTCGGCTACCGCCCTTATAAGAGATACGAAAAGGGCTATGGAAAATCACAAGGACAGCAAAATGTGGGAGATAGGCTCAACCGATAAGGTAACGGGCAAGACCGCGTTCGATTATATGAACGACGATAAGTACGCGAAAGAAGTCGTCGATAACTATATCGAAATGTTAGGCTGCGGAATAGCGAATATCGCAAACATATTCCGTCCGCATACCATTATGCTCGGCGGCGGCGTTTGCGCACAAGGCGATAATCTCATAAAGCCTTTGCAGAAAGTGGTTGACAGAGAGATATTCGCGGGAAATTTAGGTCCTAAGTGTCCTATCGCCATCGCGAAACTCGGAAACGAGGCGGGCGTTCTCGGAGCGGCGGCTCTTTTAATGAATAAAAAATAATATTAAGGCTAATTTAACGCCGTTTAAGGGTTTTAGCCTTGACAAAGCGGCAAAAATTATATATAATAAAGAAAATATGCAGTAGGGTCGAACCCTATAAAAATGCGTCGGACAGACGCGAAGGAACAGAAAGTATATGTCTTATTTCAGAATATCGCTCGCAGGTGATCTCGGAAGCGGAAAAAGCACCGTCGGACAGATTTTGCAAAAGAGATTTTGCGCCGACGTGATTTCTATCGGTAAAATTCAAAGAGAAATGGCGGAGAAACTCGGTATGGATACGACCGAGTTCAATCAGTATCAGGAATCTCACCCCGAACTCGACAAAGAACTCGACGACAGACTCGCCGCTTACGAGAAAAAAGAGGGCAGTTATATTTTCGATTCGCGTATGGCGTGGTACTTCGTGCCGAGCGCGTTCAGCGTTTACCTTAAATGTAACCCCGAAGAGGCGGCTGAAAGGGTGTTGTACGCAAAGCGTACCGACGAAACCTACCAGTCTCCCGAAGAGGCTTTCAAGAGACTGAAAGAAAGACGCGAAAGCGAAATTCAGAGATATAAAAAGTTTTACGGCGTAGATATAATGAATATGACCAACTACGCTTTGGTTATCGACACGACGGGAAAATCTCCCGAAGCGGTTGCCGAAGAGATAGTGCTTGCGTGGGCGAAAACGCTCGATATAAACGAAAACGCCAAAAATTAACGGAGAGGAAAAATTATGCATTGGGCAGAGAGAATAGCGGAAGAACTCATTAACGAAAACCCCGACAAAGAGGAATTTTTGTGCGCGGCAGGCACAAGCCCGTCGGGATCGGTTCACATAGGAAATTTCAGAGACGTAGCGACGCCTCTTTTTGTTGTAGAGGCTCTTAAAAGAAAGGGCAAAAAGGCTCGTCTCATGCTTTCGTGGGACGAGTTCGACAGACTCAGAAAAGTTCCGAAGAATATCGCGGCGATTGCTCCCGATTTCGAGAAGTATATCGGTATGCCGTATTGTGTGATTCCCGACCCTCACGGGGAATGCGAATCGTTTGCGGAATACAACGAAAAAGAGTACGAGAAGTCTTTGGAAGAACTCGGAATTGACATAGAATATCGCTATCAGGGTAAAGAATACCGTTCGGGCAGATACATTGGCGGTATCATAACCGCAATGAAGAAGAGAAAAGAGATTTACGATATTCTTATGAAGTACAAAACGCAGGACAGCGACGAGGGCGAAAGGGAAACCTACTATCCCATCGGCGTTTACTGCTCGAAGTGCAATAAGGACTTTACCGAAGTTTTATCTTACGACGAGGACAAGGACGAAATCACTTATAAGTGTAAGGTCTGCGGCAACGTCGAGACGGTAAATTTAAGGACTTACCACATGGTAAAACTCATGTGGAAGATAGATTGGCCCATGCGTTGGGGAGTTGAAGGCGTAGATTTCGAGCCGGGCGGTATAGACCACGCCGCGGCTTCGGGTTCTTACGTCGTCGCGAAGGATATTGCGAAAGAGATTTTCGGAGTTAAAGCCCCGAAGTTCCAACCTTACGGTTGGCTCTCTATCGCGGGTCTCGGCGATATGCACTCTTCGACGGGCAACAATATCACGCCCGCAACCGTTCTCGAAGTTTACGAACCCGAAATGGTAAGGTGGCTGTTTGCTAAATACGCTCCGACAGACGGCTTCGCGTTTAACTTCGACGATACGATTATTCGTCATTACAGCGAGTTCGACAAAGGTCTCGAAGCGGTTAAAAACGGCGAAGCGGACGAGTACAATAAAGCGGTTTACGAACTCTGCATGATAAGAGGAATAAACGTAAAGGCGAAAGTTCCGTTCGGCGTACTCGCTTCGGTCGCTCCGATAGTAGATTTCAATCCGCAGGCGGTAAGAGAAATTCTTGCTAAGATAGGCGTTGAGTTCGACGAGAGAGACGAAGAAAGACTTGAAAGAGTTAAAAATTGGATAACTAAGCATCAGCCGTCAAAAATGTACAAACTTCTCGCGAAGAGAAACGACGAGTATTACGCTACTTTAAACGACGAAGAAAAAGAAGCGATTAAAAAACTCGCGGAATATATCGAGTCGAGAGATTTCGTTGCGGAACAGGAAGTTCAGCAATATCTTTACGGAATAATCAACAAGCCCGAACTTACGAAAAAGGAAAACACCGCTCGTCAGCAGAGATTTTTCGCGGTATTTTACAACGTGTTGTTCGGAACGGATAAGGGACCGAGGTTATATCTTTTCCTGTCGGCAATCGACAGAAGCAAATATTTAAGCCTCTTGAAATTTTAAAATTATGAGACACATTTTACCTGTAAAAATAGTCGATATGAAGGGCGTGACGAACGCCGAATCTCTGCTTAAAGAGAAGACCGTTCAAATCGGCTTGAACGAAACGGACGTCTGCGTAATGGACGAGGGTTCGCATATAATCCTCGATTTCGGCAGAGAATGCGTAGGAAGTCTGAGAGTGTTGACCGCTACGACCATAGGAAGCGGAAGAGTGAGAATCCGTCTCGGAGAGTCTGTTTCGGAATCGTGTTCGGATATAGGCGACCACAACGCGACGAACGATCACGCCGTGAGAGATTGGGAATGTAATCTTCCTAATCTGAGCGACGAAACGTTTATCGGCAGCGGTTTCAGATTTGTGAGAATCGACCTTTTAGAGGATACGAAACTTCGTTTAAAAAGCGTTCTGTTGGAAGACTGTTCTTACGAAAAGCCGTTCGACGGTTCGTTCTCCTGCGACGACGAACTCGTGAATAAAATTTTCGATACCGCCGCTTATACTTTCCGTCTCTGTATTCAGAACGATATGATATGGGACGGAATAAAGAGAGACCGTCTCGTATGGATAGGGGATATACACCCCGAACAAATGACGGCTAACAGCCTTTATTCGGATACCTATTTCATAAAAAATTCGATTAAGTTCGTATGCGAACAAACGCCGCTTCCGCTTTGGATGAACAACATTCCCATGTACTCGCTGTGGTGGATAATCAACCTTCGCGACTACTATTTCAAGACGGGCGATTACGAGTTTTTATCCTCGTTCAGAGATTATCTCAAAGGTTTGATTTCTCAGATAGACGGGGTTATAAAAGAGGACGGCAATACGGCTTATCCGTTTAACTTTATAGATTGGCCGTCGCATTCCGTAGAAGAGGACGGCAGCGTTAAAGCGAAAGATCAGTATACGGGTGTACACGCCCTTACCGTGTGGGCTTTAAAGTGTGCGAAAGAGATTTTCGAGGTTTTGAAAGAGGACGATAAAATCATAGTTTCGTCTCTCGTAAAACTTTCTAAAATTTCCTATACTGTCGAGAAATATAAGCAAATTTCCGCAATCAGACTTATCTCGGGCGAAGGCGACGAAAAAGACGTAAAACTTATTTTGGACGGAGGGGCGAAAGGTCTTTCCACGTTTATGTCCTACTACATTTTGTCGTCGGTCGCAACGAGGGGTTACGGCAAAGAAGCCCTTGCGATGATGAAAGAATACTACGGCAAAATGCTCGAACTCGGGGCGACTACCTTTTGGGAAGATTTCGATATTTCGTGGGCTGAAAACGCGGGTAGAATAGACGAATTGCCCGACGGCAAGAAAGTCGATATTCACGCCGAGTACGGAGACTTCTGCTACAAAGGGTACAGACATAGTTTTTGTCACGGTTGGTCGAGCGGAGTAGTTCCGTTCCTCGTGAGAATTATCGCGGGTATCAACGAGACTGCGGTCGGCGGCAAAGAGTTGACGATTAAGCCTTGCCTTTCGGGACTTAAAAAAGTTGACGTCGTTTATCCGACGGTAAACGGCAACGTCAAGGTTAAAATAAGAGACGTTGAC
>CALGVF010000395.1 GCA_937920115.1 uncultured Clostridia bacterium | reverse complement strand
TTATTAGCGAAGCCGACTACGATAAGGTAGATATTAAGCACTATAAGCACGGGCATAAATACCATAAGCATTAAACTTCGCATACGGTATTTGAGTACGAACATAGCGACGTAAACGCCCAACGCCCCGCCTAAAATAGCGGCGATAAACACGCTTCCGTCTCTGACTTTCGAGCAATCGCCGTTTTCCTCGGATATTTTCTGACTGCGAAGAAGCAGGAACGAATATACGTTTATGGCGAGGTAATACACCGCGACTAATATCTGAATAAGTACGAGCATAACGGAATTATGCCCCGTTTTGCCCCGAAACAAACGATTTTCAGTCAAAAAAGTCAAAAAAAGAGCGAAATAAAAAGTCAAACTGTTTGCAAAAATCAAAAAATGTGCTAAAATATAATCGCAGTCGTTTAAGGCGAGAGGAAAATCACGCCGAAAATACCGACCGAGGAGATTTATATGAGGTGTATGTATTGCGGTCATATCGACAGCAAGGTAATAGATTCGAGACAGACGGAAGACGGCACGGCTATAAGACGAAGAAGGGAGTGCATCAACTGCGGAAAGAGGTTCACCACTTACGAGACGATAGAGACTACGCCCGTTTTAGTCGTTAAAAACAACGGCAACCGTCAGTCGTTCGACCCGAATAAACTCAAAAGCGGCATCATAAGAGCGTGCGAAAAGAGACCCGTCCCCATGTGGAAAATCGACAAACTCGTCGAGGACATTCAAAGGAACGTATACAACTCGCTCGACAAAGAAGTCACTTCAAAACAAATAGGCGAAATGGTAATGGACGGACTTAAAGAAATCGACGAAGTAGCCTACGTCAGGTTCGCTTCGGTTTACCGTCAGTTCAAGGACATTTCGACCTTTATGAAAGAACTCAAAAAACTTCAAAAAGACAACGCGTCGGCGGCTAAAACCGACGACAAAATCTAAGGACGGAAATATGAAAAGAATTATTACGGCGATTATCGCCTCGATTTTGGTAGTAATGACCGCGGCTACGCTTAGCGGTTGCAAAAACGAAAACGCCCCGCTTACGGGTACGCAGGTTTATAAATTCGCGGCTTCGGGCGACTCCTCCACTAACGTTCCCTACAAGGTATCGTTCAAAGTAGGCGACGCCAAGAAGAAAATATCGGAAATTTGGGTAAATATCGACAAAATGAAACTCGAAACCACGTTTAAGGCGAACGCCGTGACTTCGAGCAGTTGGACGGCGAAGAGTTCGAGTTATAAAACGTTCACGTCGAGACCGATTACGAAAGAAGAGGTAAAAGAAGCGAAGAAAACGGACGGGTGGATAGCCCTCGGGTTTGACGGCAAGTGGAAAAACGCTTCCGCCACTCAATACGTAAGCGTCGAAATAGTCGGAGAGTGCCGCGTGAACGAAATAGTTTTCGTCGATACGGACGGCAATAGAATGACGATTGAGGTAAATATCGTAGATTATTGGTCTTTATCCGACAAGAAGAACCCTCAGAACGTAATAGTATACGACAAAGAAAGCGACGAAAAGAGTTCGCCGAAATTCCTCATAGACGAACAGGAAAAATTCGACACTCGCACCAAGAACGACTGAGAAAAGTTAAAAATCAAGTTTCGTTGAGAATTACGTTTCAAAAAATTAGAAAAATAAAAGAAAAGATTAAAAGAGAAAACTAAAAGAAGTGGGCGGCGTTTTGCTTTGCAAAGCGCCGCCCGGTTAATAATTACATAGTATATTTAATCGTATTCTGCTACCTAATTTCTCTTTTTATCAAATATTCCGAAAAACAGGAAAACAATGTATTACAACTGCTTCCTCCTTCGGGGGAAGTGGGTTGACGAAATGAAATGAAAGTCAAGCCGATAGGGGATAAAACGCAAAGCAGAATAAAACAAAGATTTTTGTCCCCTTCCGTCTCGGCTCGCCGTTGTTCGCCGAGCCACCTTCCCCGAAGGTGACGGCAAGATTTCATTTTGCTTTTAGCATGCCGAAACTTAAAAGTTAAAACGAAATAACCTGTCAATTTATTCAAAAACGATTTCCGCTACTCTCACGTTCCAACTTCTGCCGTACATAAACGGTTCGCCGGCAAACGAATTTTTCTTGACTTTAACCCTCTTACCGTTATCGAGCCATTTAACGCTCTTAATTTTTTTGTCGGTATGTACTACGATTTTCTTCATATCGCTCGAACCCTGCACGTTCGCGTTCGCGGACATAGGCACGTTCTTTATTACGG
>CALGVF010000394.1 GCA_937920115.1 uncultured Clostridia bacterium | reverse complement strand
AAATTTTGCTGTTACGTTATTTTCAACAGTAAAGGTGTATTCTTTTGCAACAGAAAGTAATTCTTCTCCGTTATACCAACCTAAAAATTCGCAACCCAGATACTCGGTCGCAACGCTATCTATTTTATCGTTTCCGTATTTTTTAGTAGTCGCGTTTGTTATTTCGCCGTAAGAAGTATTCGCATTTGACAGGGTATAGGTGTTTCTCGTGTAATATACTTTCAACACAAGGCTTCCGTCGCCCGAAACGTTTCCGCTTAAAATACTTTTATTTTTATAATACGTAAAATGGTCGTACGTTTTTATTTCAGCCGTTGCGGTAGTATCGGTGGTTCCTTGTAAATTACTCGTTTCATATAAAGAATAATCGGCGTCATCGATATTTTCCAGATAATATTCGACTTTATACACCGTGTCGGTATTTGCGATCCAAGTCGCCATTATATCAGTGTCTTCCATTATCGGTTGAGTAAAGTCATAACTCCAATTTATGAAAGTATAGCCTGCTCTTGTAGTAACGGGTTCGGGAATGATAGTGTCCTCTTCTGTCGTCTGACTTTTTACCGCCGTTCCGCCGTTTGCGTTGAACGAAACTATGTAGAGCGGTCTCCGACGAAGAGTAATGGTATAACATGCAACGTAGTTGTCGTTAGTTACAAGTATATAGAAAATATTGTTGCCTACAACGATATCGGTTTTTTTGCTTGCTATTTTATTGTTGCAATGCTTATCGGTACAAATGTCGAATCTCGCACCGTCGGCAACGGTAAACTTGTCGCTGAAATCGTAATCGGTAACGATATTAGCAACTTTAAGATAGCCCGTTTTATTCGACTTATCGATATTGAATACGGACGATTGTAATTCAAGTCCCAAAGGTTTAATCGTTATATAATCGCAAACGGTACATTTTTTGTTTTCGTCAAACGTATGCGTTGCTCGGTCTTTTTCCACGTTATGTCCGCAAATTGACGAATGCCAATCTTCGCTTTCGTTATGCGTCCATTTTTCGGAATACGTATGTCCTTTTGCAGGAGTAATTTTTTGTTGTATTAAAATTTTATTGCAAACAGAGCAATGCTTTCCTTCGGTTAAGCCTGTTTCGATACATGTTGCTAGTTTTGCCTTATCGATTACTTCGGTATGTCCTTTGGCGGAATCTGCGTCGGTTACAGTGTTGGTCTCGGTGCAACGGTCGCATTTCGCAGTCTTCGTTCCGTCTTTCGTACAAGTTGCGTTATTGTCCGAAACATAGTTTGTAAAACTATGATTTAATTTACTATCTACATCGGTTACTGTGTTGGTCTCGTCGCAACGGTCGCACTTTGCGGTTTTCGTTCCGTCTTCCGTACAGGTAGCGTTATTGTCCGAAACGTAGTTTGTAAAACTATGATTTAAGGCTTCGCCGTATTCAAACGTTTCCGTGCCTTTTTCACCGCAAGAACAAGAATAGTAATATTTTGCCTTTTCGGTACAAGTTGCCGCCGTCGCTAAATATTTATCGGTTGCCGACTCTACGTTAAAATTATGCGTATGAGAAAGTATAGGAATATCCTCACTTTCGGAATAATCGCAACCGCTTCTCGTGCAATTTCTTGTCTTTAAGCCTTTTTCGGTCTCGGTCGCTTCTTTCTGAATTTTCCACCCGCTTAAACTGTGACCGAGCGGAGAACCATACTCAAAAGTTGCAGACCCTTTTTCTCCGCAGGAACAAGAATAAAAATACCTAGCCTTATTAGTACAGTCGGAGGCGGTAGACAAATACTCGTCTTTTACTGTTTGTTCTGTAAAGGAATGAGTATGTTTCTTTTTACAACCGCTCGCGAAAAACGTTGCGGAAATTAAAAGAGTTAAACATAAAACAGAAAGTAATAATTTTTTCATTATTTAATACTCCCAAGCGAAATATTTTTGTTATGCGTATCATGCGAATAACATACTTAATATTTGTTTAGCCGCAGGCGATTGCGTTAGAACGCAATCGCCTGCGGCTAAGATAGATTAACTCTGTTTAGTTATTTCACCGTTCGGCTATTTTACCGTTTGGCTATTTTACCGTTCGGCTATGTTATCTGATGTTTTTATACATAGGACCGTAAGCGGTGCAAGCACGATAGTCTTGTCCTTCTTTGTCCATTCCGAAAGCACCCCATGCCGACGGACGATAAATCTTGTCTTCGTCTACGTTGTGCATGCAAACGGGGATACGGAGCATAGAACACATTGTAATTAAGTCCGCACCGATATGTCCGTAGGAAATCGCACCGTGATTCGCGCCCCAATTATTCATTACGTCGTATGCCGACTTGAACGCTCCCTTGCCCGTTACTCTCGGTGCAAACCAAGTGCAAGGCCAAGTGTAGTCGGTACGTTTCCAAAGTTTATCGGTAACTTCGTCGGGAAGTTTAACCGTCCAACCTTCTACTATCTGCAACACGGGTCCCAAACCTTTGATAAGGTTAAGTCTTATCATAGTCGCGGGCATTTCCGCTCTCGTTACGAAACGGCTCGAATAACCGCCGCCGCGGAAATATCCGAGGTCTGCGTAAGGCCAAGTCGTGGCGTTCATCATCGTGTCGATATCTTTATCCGTGACTTCCCACCATTTTTTCATTACGGCGTTGCCGTTTTCGTCCTTGACTTCGCCGCATGCGTCAACGCAGCACGCGCCCGAGTTGATAAGGTGAATAAAGCCGTCCGCTTCTTTCGCGTGTCCTTCCAAATCGTAGCCCGTAACTCTCTTTACGGAATCTCCCGACCAATAAGTTCTTACGTCCGCGAACATCTGCGCTCTTCCCGTAAGGAGTTTCATAAAGAGCATCGAAGTTGCGTTGAGCGTGTCGTTTTCCGTGCCGAGAACGTAGGGTTCTCTCGCTCCGTTCCAATCGAACGAAGAGTTCAAAATACTTTCGGGGAAGTCGCAGTTGGGGTAGAAGTCCGTCCACTGTCTCTGACCTTGGAAGCCGCCGACAATCGCGTTGTGACCGACCATTTCTTCCTCTCTGCCTTTCGGAAGTCGTTTGTTGCCGTTGAACAAATCTTTGATTATGCACGCCATTTTAGCGGTGAATTCCCAATCTTTCTCCTTCTGAGCGGGAGTTTT
>CALGVF010000393.1 GCA_937920115.1 uncultured Clostridia bacterium | reverse complement strand
GACCTCTTTCGTCAACTCCGTTGACACCTTCCCCAAAGGGGAAGGCAAGAAAAGTTAGAATAAACTCTGTTCGATTTTCCGTTTTACAACCCTTTTGTCTTGACCGCAGGCTTGTCAAGACATCTCCCCTTGCTCAGGGGAGACTTTTTTATTTTTAATTTCGGAAAAACATCGCCCCGTTGTTCACTTCTTCGCCGAACCGTCGTTTTTGCCGTTTTTCAATGCCTGCAACTTCAACGTTTCGTGTCGTTTCATAAACGCTTGCATTTTCGCGTTCATCATATATTGCGGCTGAACGCCGAAATCGGGGGTTTTAAGACCGTACCCGTCGCTTTTTTGTTCGGGTTTTTTCTCTTCTTGCGGGGCGGCTTGAAACGTTTTTCCGCCCGAACCGCTCGCCGCGAATTTATCTATCAGATCGAATAAACCTATTTTTTCCATTTTCTTTCTCCAAATTTTTTAATTTTCCCTTGAAAAAGGTCGGATAAATAATTGATTATTTAACAAAAATAGTATATAATTGAAAAGAGTATAGCGACTTTCCTATATATATGATATGTCGCAGAAAACAAAGGTATGCTTTCGGTAGGACTAGTTTTCCCCGAAAGACAGCCTGCAAGGAGTTTTTTTATATGGGCAAAAAGATTATTTGCTTGATAATCGCGTGTCTTACCGCGTTCGCGTTCGTTTCGTGCGGCGGCAAGACTATCGCAAAAGACAACGGAACCGACAATAAGGGCGGTTTCGTTGCAGAGACCGCCAATTACGTTTATTTTATCAACGGCGTGGAAAGTTATTCCACCGCTTACAAAGACGGCAAAGTTACCAAAGCCGCTTTAATGAGAGTCGCGAAAGATAAATTTGCGACCGATGACGCGGAATATGAGACCGTAGTTTCCAAAATGCTCGTTTCCGACGACAAGAACGCGGGTATCTATATCTACGGCGACAGCGTTTATTACGCGGTACCCTCTCTCGAAAAGGATAAAAAGGGTAACGCAAAGAGCGACCAACTCAACTTCTTCTCGACCAAACTCGACGCGTCGAAAACTTCGTCCAAAATCGCGAATAAGGACTTCGCTCACGGAGCGACTTTCAGATATATCGCAAGCGGCGATAACGTTTACCTCGCGGTATATTCGACCGACCTTTACGTTTACGACGCCAAGACCTGCAAGCAGGTGTTCACGACCGAAGATATGAAGGGCAGCGTCTCCGAAGTGGTATTCGACGAAGACAACGCTTCCGAGTATATATACTTCTCGTTCAAGCCCGTCGCGGCTTCCAACCTCGACGAGTCGGCTACGACCGAAGAGGATTATCACGATATTTACAGAGTAAAAGTCGGCGATAAAGAGGCGACAAAGATCTTCGAGGGCGTAGGTAAAGCCGTTGCGAGCGACGATCAGACCCCCGACGAACTCATCGGACTTACGGCTGACCTTTTAAGACATAAGGGCGGTAAACTTTATTTCTCGACGACCACGCTCAACACTGTTATAGGCGGAGGAACGATTTATTATAGTTTCGCGGACGACGCGGCTAAGGGCGGCGAGACGAAACTTCTCAACGCTAACCCGAAGACGACCGCCGCTTTCGCGGATGCCGTTCTCTATCGTATAAGAGAAGGTAAGTTGTACACGTTGTACGTTGACAGCACGCTCGGACTCGTTCAGTACGATTACTCGAACGCGGGCGACACGAACTCTTCCGACTACGGCGTAAACGTTCTTTCCGACAACGAAAAATTAAAGAACGCGACCCTTTCGTTTATATCGGGCGATTACCTCTATTTCAAAGATTCGGACAGCAACTATTGCAGAACGAACCTTAAAAACATCGAAAATGGCGAAGAAGCGGAGATTTTCAGAATTAACACCGTCGCTTTGAACAACGATTGGTACGCTCCCGAAGTTATAACTGTCGGAAGTAAAGAGTATTTCGTTTGCGTTTACTCTTCGTCCGATTACGGTTCGTATCTGTATTCGATAGATATGGCGGCAGTCAAAACCGCATACGACGAGGCTAAGACGAAAGGCGGCGACGATTTCGAGGATAGCGACTTCTATACTTACGATTCCAAGAAAGACGCGGATAAAGCTAAACTCGGAACTCTTCTCGGAGTCAAGGTTGACGATACCGCTAAAAAGTAAAAATACAAACGACGGGGTTGTCGATAAGGCAACCCCGTAATTATGTAAAGATTGTAAAAACTGCCAAAGCCCCGCGGCAAAAAGCGGGAGCATAAGTAAAATCGACAGGAGAAATAAGTGTTACAGGTAAGCGGAGTAAGTCTGCAATTCGGCAGCAGAAAATTATTTGAAGACGTAAACATTAAATTCACGAAAGGAAACTGCTACGGAATAATCGGAGCGAACGGGGCGGGAAAGTCCACTTTTCTGAAACTTTTATCGGGCGAACTCGAAACTCAGAAAGGCGATATAATTCTCGATAAAAACGAGCGTATGTCCGTTTTGAAACAGGATCAGAACGCCTACAACGACGAGACCGTTTTAAGGACGGTAATGCTCGGACACAAGAGACTTGTGGACGTAATGGACGAAAAAGACGCCCTTTACGCGAAAGAGGACTTCACGGACGAAGACGGCATAAAAGCGGGCGAACTCGAAACGGAGTTTGCGGAACTCGGCGGTTGGGACGCGGAGAGCGACGCGGAAAAACTTTTGAACGCCCTTGAAATTCCGTCCGAGCATTTTCAGATGAAAATGGGCGAACTCGACGGCAAGGAAAAGGTCAAAATATTGCTCGCTCAGGCTCTTTTCGGCAACCCCGACGTGCTTATTCTGGACGAGCCGACGAACAACCTCGACATTAAAACGACCGAATGGCTCGAAAACTTTTTGATAGACTTCGAGAATACCATAATAATAGTCTCGCACAACAGATACTTTTTGAATAAAGTATGCACCTATATATGCGACGTCGATTTCGGCAAAATCAACGTGTATTTCGGAAACTATGACTTTTGGTATAAGACGAGTCAGTTGATAGCCCGTCAGCAGAAAGAGCAGAACAAGAAAGCCGAGCAGAGGGCGAAAGAACTCAAAGAGTTCATCGCTCGGTTCTCTGCGAACGCCTCCAA
>CALGVF010000392.1 GCA_937920115.1 uncultured Clostridia bacterium | reverse complement strand
CTGCCATTTTATTTACCGAAAAACTTGTCCACGTCCTTTTTGTAATAGACGTATTTTTTATCGCAGAACTGACAACAGACTTCTATTTTTCCGTCTTTTTCAATCGCGTCGTACAGTTCCTTTTCTCCGAGCGTAATAAGTACTTTCTGAACGTACTCGTCGCTGCAATTACATTTATATCTTACGTCAAAAGCGTTGAAATCGTAGCCCTTAAAATATTTTTCGATTATGCCTCCCGCCCCCGCTTCGCTTATCTGTTTACTGACGTCCGCGAAATTATTTACCAATTCTTCCGCTTTAACGAGGTTTTCTTCCGTACAATCGGGAAGCGGCTGAATTATCACCCCGCCCGCTCCTATGCACTTTTCGTTTTTTATAAGCACTCCGACGGCTATCGCGGTGGGCTGTTGCTCGCTGTAAGCGTAATACGCCGCAAAGTCCTCGCCGATTTCGCCGCTGACGAGTTCGCTCCTGCCGACGTACGGTTCTTTAAGTCCGAGATTTTTAACGACCGTTATATAGCCCGAATTTCCGACCACACCCCCGACGTCAAGTTTCCCGTTCGCTTTCAACGGCAGATCCGCCGACGGGGTGTCAATCGCCCCTCTTACGTTCAATTCGGAATCAGCCGCCGCTATAATCTTACCGCCCGCTCCGTTTCCGCTTATCGTCACGGAAAGTCTTTCGTCCTCGCCTTTAAGTTGCGAAGCCATAAACGCCGTCACGGTGAGGGTTCTCCCGAGAGCGGCGGCGGTAACGGGCGTTAATTTATGTAAGCGTATCGCTTCGTTCACGACGTCCGTCGTATCCAAAACGGACAGAGAAATCTGTCCGTCAAATATTAAAGTCTTATATATTTTTCCCATAAATCTAATTTTTGACCGCTACGAAAACGCATCTTTCAGATTTATCCGTCAACTTTTCGCCGAACGCTCCGCTCAATCGTTTAAGCGTAAAGCCCGTCTCTTCAAGAGTTTTTTCGATAAAATCTACGCTGTGAGCGTACTGCAAATGCGTTTCGTCCCGTCTTATATACTTGTCTCCTTCCCTGATAAAAAAGGTAAGACTCATTTTCACTTTATCGCCGTCGAGTTCGTTAAACCACAGATAGGTCATATCGTCGTAATCTTCGGCAAAAACGTTATTTCCGAGAACGTTTTTGATTTTGTACTCCGACGAAATATCGAATATAAACGCCCCGCCCTTTTTCAGCGACTTACCTATCGCGGAAAAGGACTTTTTCAGCGAGTCGCCGTCGAGATAGTTAAAGCCGTCGTTTATAACGGTCGCGAAATCGAGTTTTTCAAACGACTTGAAATTGACAAGATTTAAAAGCCGACATTCTATGACGAGTCCTTCTTTTAACGACTTCTCCTCTGCCTGAACGAGCATCTCCCTCGAAAGGTCGACGCCGAAAACGTTAAAACCGCTTCTTTTCAAGGCTCGGGTAAAATATCCGCTTCCGCAAGCGAGGTCTACGCCGCGACTTCCCGTCGAAAATTCCTTGACCGTCGAAACCACGTATTCCGCCCATTCGGCGTAACCGTCTTTTTCGGCGAGCGATTCGTAATACTCGGCGAGAAATTCGTAGGCGTTCGTTTTATTTTTCATTTTCGTCTTTATCCTGCGACGAATCTTTCTCCTCCGCAGGCTGATCCTCTTTCATTAGGTCGTCGATAGTTTCGGATTTCTTATCGTCGTTCTCGTGTTCCTCAGCGTACTTGTCGCTGTCTCTACGCATAGCCTCTTTCGTCTCTTCGAGTTTTTGAAGGTCTTTTCTGCTGAAACTCTCGGGAAGTTCGTAGAGTTCGACGTCGTAATCGGTAACGGGTTTGATACTCGAATTGAGTTTCGTCTTTTCAAAGATAATCTGTTCGCCGTCCTCTTCGGTAGCGTTCGGTTTATATATACCTCTGTTCTTTTTCGCCCCCGGAACTTTGTCGTTTATAAATCTGTCGAATACCCAATTCGAGTAGTCCGTCCATATAAGCATAAATATCGAAACGCCCCATATAAACACGAGTACGATAGCGAGAGCCATAAATATCGATATTTTAAGGAAGAACAATAAAAACGGCAACGCGGCTAAAAACGCGAAAAACACGTTCGTGGGGATAAGACCTATCGTCAGAATAAACGAGTTCTTAATGAGTTTCCCGAACGATAATTTATACGTTACGCCGAGCGTGAGCATATAAAGAACCATTATCGAGACGATTCCCATAATGATATAAGTCAGAACCTGAGCGGCTGTCAGAAGCCATCTTATTCCCGTACAGGTATCTATGAGAAGTTGAGCCATATTGACGGAAATAACGGAAAGTCCCATTATCACTCCGTAGAATAAAAGCGAGAACAAAACGACGAAATAGTTTTGTTTAACGCCTTTAAAAAAGTCGCTTCCGACTATTACGCCCTCAGCCCATACCATATTTCTCATAACGTAGAAGCCGCCCGAAAGTCCGACCGCCCCGACGAGTATCGCTATAATCAGAAACTTGAAAAATTCGATGCTTGCCGAAAGAGCGAGATTTGCGGATAAACCGAAAGTGGACGGATAGGCGGGATAACCTATCGACATATTCTGAGTGAAAGGCAGAACGTCCACGTTCGCCAACTTGTACATATAAGTAATTACGCAAAGTGCGATAAAGGGAAGCAGAAATACGAGCGTAAGCAGATTGATTTTAAAGTGCTTGCCCGTATTCGTCTTGAACACGTCCCAACCGAGTTGCCACCTGTTTGTAGGAAGAGTTGAAGCGGCGTAAGTCTCGGAACGCTCCGGTCCCTCTATCATTCTTGCGATAAAACCTTTTTTTGCCATAAACGACCTCTTTTAATGTCTTAGTACATTATTAGAAAAATATACTAATATAATATACTATCCCGAAAATAATTACAAACGTTTTCGGGGGTATTTAAAAAAAACCGCTACTTTTCACAAAAAGGAGACTTATGAAAGAAGTAATTTTTACGGGAATAGCGACTGCTTTATACACGCCGATAACGAACGGCGAAATAGACTACGAAGAATTCGAGCGGCTGATCGAATTTCAACTTCGCTCGAATATTGCCGCCCTCGTATTTCTCGGAACGACGGGAGAGGCTGCGACAATCTCGGATGAAGAGAGAAAAAGCATAATCACGTTTGCGGTTAAAAGAGTAAAAGGAAGGGTTCCCGTGATTATAGGTTGCGGCTCGAACTCCACGAAAAGAGCCGCCGAACTGACCTTGCAGGCAAAAACCCTCGGGGCGGATTGCTCTCTCGGCGTTACGCCCTATTACAACAAATGCAGTCAGGACGGCTTGGTTGCCCACTACTCCGAAATCGAAAAGCAAGCCGCTTTCCCTCAAATCGTCTACAACGTTCCTTCCCGAACGGGCGTGGACGCGTCGCCCGAAACCTACGGCAGACTGTCCGAACTTAAATCGGTTGTCGGAATTAAAGAGGCTAACCCGAACACCGAAAAATTAGCCGAAACGTTTTCGGCTTTAAACAACAATATTCCCGTATACTCGGGAGCGGACGAGGCAAACCGAACGTTTTACTCGCTCGGAGCAAAGGGGGCAATCTCGGTTTTGTCAAACGTAATACCTTCCATAATTTCCGATGATTACTACAATTTTAAATTTTTTTTCGAAAAGAACTCCGAAGCGGATAACCCTGTAATTTCAGAACTCTCAAAACTCGTTTTTTTGGAAGTCAACCCCATTCCGCTGAAAGGACTTATAAAGAAAATACGAAAAAGAGGGTATGAACTCAGACTTCCGCTTACCGAGCAAAACGAGAAAACACAGGAATACATATACTCCGAGTTTAATAGAATTTTAAAAGAATATAATTTAAAAGCGGAGGTTTAAGAAAATGTTAAACGCAATCATAAACGGCATAAGCGGAAAGATGGGGACAAGCGTTTACGAACGGGCGAAAGAATCGGGCGTGAATGTGGCGTGCGGAGTGGACAAGTTAAAACGGGGATTTTTCGACTGCCCCGTATACTCTTCATTCGACGAAGTAAAAGAGTACGCCGACGGCGTAATAGACTTCTCCTCGCCGACCGCCTTGGACGAACTTTTGCGGTTCTGCGTTTCAAACTCCATGCCGTTAGTCCTTGCGACGACGGGATTCTCGGAAGAGGACGACGAGAAAATATCCGAAGCGGCGAAACTCATTCCGATTTTCAAATGCTCCAACACCTCTAAAAGCGTATACCTGTTTTTGAAAATATTAGGCGAAGTTGCCGAGAAACTTTCCGACTACGACGCCGAAATTATCGAAAGGCACCACAATCTGAAAAAAGACGCTCCGTCGGGAACCGCCCTGTCCGCATATAACGG
>CALGVF010000391.1 GCA_937920115.1 uncultured Clostridia bacterium | reverse complement strand
TGAAACTAAGATAAAAAATCCCCGACGGTCTGAAAACGACCGACGAGGATATATATAAGTCTTATGAATTGACGGGTTTTATGTTTTTGCTGTCGATTATGCCTTGGAATATCGCCTTGACGAGCGGGGCGGCTACCGTCGAACCGTATTGCCCGCCTACGGGTTCTTTTACCGAACATATCGCTATGTACTCGGGGTCGTTCGACGGAAAAAAGCCTATAAAGCCCATTATATACCGCCCTTGAACGATTTTCCCTTCTTGGCTCCATTGAGCGGTACTCGTTTTGCCCCCGATAGAAAAACCTTCTATTTCCGCTTGTTTTCCGCTACCCTTCGCGACTACGTCCCGAAGATAGCCGCGAAGTATCGACGAAGCCTCTTCGCTTATCACTCGTCTTACCTGTTTCGGGTTGATTATCTCCGCTATTTTTCCCGATTCGTCGTATATTTCCTTTACAAAATGGGGCTGGAAATCCACCCCCCCGTTTATCCCCGCCGAAACCGCCGCTAAAAGTTGTATGGGCGTTACCGCTATCGACTGCCCGAAACCTATTCTCGCAAGGTCGCCGCTCGTCACGGCGTTTTTCGGAATCAACATTCCAAGAGCCTCGCCCCCGAAGTCCACGCCCGTGGTCTTGCCGAAATTAAACGCTTCGATATATTTATACATCGTCTCTTTGCCGAGCGACAACGCTATATCGACGAAACACGGGTTGCAACTGTTATTCAAAGCGTCGGTTAGTCTTTCGTTGGAATGTTTGCCGTTCGCATGATTGCTCCAACACTTTATCTTCCGACCGTCAACTATCCTGTACCTGTTCGAGTTGAAAACGTAATTCAGCGAAAAGGCTTTCGGATTGCCGTTTAAATACTCCTCTATGTTCGCCGCGGAAGTGATGATTTTAAACGTAGACCCCGGTTCGTAAGAATCTACGATAGGAAAACTCCTCGAAACTTCGTTCAGTTTAGCCGTATCGTCTCTCGGAACGTCGTTTAAGTCGAACGACGGGTACTGACTGACAGCCAAAATCTGACCCGTTTTCGGGGAAGCGACCATTACCGAAACGGACTTCGGGGAATACTCGTTCAACGCCCGACGAATTACCATATCGCAGACTTGCTGAATCTCGTAATCTATCGTGAGTTTAACGTTTAGTCCGTCGGTTGCGGGAATGTATTTCGCCGTTTTGCCCGTAACGTCTTTACCGACGAGGTCGGCTTCGTAAAGTATTTCGCCGTCGTAGCCCCGAAGTATCTCGTCGTATCTCTTTTCGAGACCGCTCTGCCCTCGCCCGTCGCTCGAAATGTAGCCTAAAATCTGAGCGAGCGAATCACCGTAAACGTAATTTCTCGATACGTCGAAGCAATAATACACGCCTTTCAAACCGTATTTCGATAATTTCCCGACCGTTTCGGAATCTACCTGTCTTTTCACGGTTATTTCGGACGAAAAGTCGGAACCGAGTTTTTCAAGCAGTTTATACTTCTCTACACCTAAAACTTCCGACAAAACGTTCGCCGT
>CALGVF010000390.1 GCA_937920115.1 uncultured Clostridia bacterium | reverse complement strand
CTGCGGAAGAGTAGTCGTTGATGGCGTTAAGCACGGGAACGGTAACGCTTTTAACTTGCTTTTTTGCAAGTCTTATCATAGACGGTTGGTCGTCGGGGTTTACTATCAGTCTTAAAAAGGACAACGCGTCCTTTACGACGGGCTTTTTGTAAAACTGAAAATGCTTGTCGGCGGTGAAAAACGATATTCTTTCGTCTTCGGGTGTTTCGGCGTTAATCGCCTGAAACTGAGCGTAAAGTTCGCCGATATACCTGTTCGAGCGAGCCATTACGCATATATCCGACTTGTCGCCGTCATAAGATTTAATACGCTCGAAAATTTCCCTCGCTTCGCCGTCTATGCCCTCGCAGGCTACGACGTCGATTTTGTCTTCGCCCTCTATATCGTCGTTTAAAAGGGGAATATTCGCCCCGAACGCTTCGTTTAAAAAATACGACGAGGCGTAAGTTAAAAGTTTCGACGAACGCTTGTTGCCGTCGAGCGTAATTTCGAGTACGTTGCGACAGTTTTTGAAATCTTTAATAATCTCGAACGGTTTGGAACCCCGCCAACCGTATATGGTCTGATACACGTCGCCGCACATCATAATTTGATTTTCAGAAAAAAACGACTTTATGACTTCGTACTCCGCAATGCTCGTGTCTTGCATTTCGTCCACGATAATCAACTTATAGGCGGGCTTTTTAAAGTCGATGTCAGTTGTAATCTCTCGGGAAAGGAAGATTAAATCGTCGAAATCGACGAGCGACGACGCGTCTAACGCCGCCCTGTATCTCAGCATAAATTCCTTGCCGTCGCTTTTCAAAAAGTCCTTGAAACTCTCGTCCGAGTATTTCGCCGAGCCTTTTTTGACTACGAAATACTCCGAAAAGGCTTTGTCAGAGTCGAGCAGTCTCTTTATAGCCTCGAAGTAGCCCCCGTTTGCGAAAAAGGAATAGCCGAGACGAAATCTCTCGTGCTTTATCGCCGAGACTATCGAAACAAGTTGTTTATTCAGAAGAGGCGGAACGCCGTCGGCGGTCTTGTAATCGCCTTTGGCGATAAAATATCCGAGCGTTTCCCGTATCAGTTCGCCTGCGTCCACTTCGTCCGCAATTTGTTTTTCCGAAAAACGCCCCGTTTCTCTGCCGTATTCGAGCATGAGCCGATAGCAAAAACCGTGAATAGTGAATACGTCGGGGCGGAAATTCTTGCAGTATTTCGCGACGTCGCTTCTGAGTTCGTCCGCGGCTTTTACGGTGAAAGTAAGGCACAAAATCTCGTCTGCCGCAAAGCCCCGTCTTTCCGCTTCGGCGATTTTCTGAGCGACTGTGTAGGTTTTTCCCGTTCCCGCCCTCGCGAGAAGAAGTATATCCTTATTAAATTCGTTTACGGCAAGAGCCTGTTTTTCGGTCAACATACAAGGGTATTTTAGCACTTTTGGTTTATAATTTCAAGCGTTTTATACAATATTCTACCGCAAAAACGCATATTCTACCTGCGGTAGACCTCGTCTTTTAATTTTCTACGGCGTTAAATCGTTTCGTGTAACCGAAAAGGGCAACAATAGACAACAAAACGGGGTTAAACGTGTTATAGTGGGTGTGTTGAAAAAAATCTTAGGAGAAATCTTATGAGTAAATTTATTTTAAGTTGCGAGACCACGGCGGACCTTACCGCCGAAAGATTCGCGGAGAGAAAAGTAAACGTAGTTATTTCGCATTTCTTCGTGAACGATACCGAATACGCCGACGACTTCGGTAAGAGCAAACCCTATAAACAATTATATGAAGAGATGGATAAGGGGGCGAAGACGAGGACGAGTCAGATTACCTCGGAAGAATACGTTAAAAACTTCACGCCGTTTTTGGAAGAGGGGTACGACATAGTCCATATAACCCTTTCGTCGGGCTTGTCGGGTACTTATCAGTCGGCTTTGATTGCGAAAAAGGAACTCGAAGAGAAGTTTTCGGACAGAAAAGTTTATATAATCGACTCGCTCGGGGCTTCGTCGGGCTACGGACTTTTGGTCGAGCAGACGGCGGACTTCCGAGACGCGGGACATACCGCCGAGGAAACCGCGAAGTATGCGGACGAACTTAAAGACAGAATATCGTACCTTTTCTTCTCGACCGACTTATCCGCTTATATAAGGGGCGGCAGAGTTTCGGCTGCTTCGGGAATTATCGGAACGCTTCTTCACATTTGCCCGTTGCTTCATACCGATAAAGAGGGTAAACTCATAGTAATCAAAAAACTTATCGGCAAGAAGAGGGCGACCGCGGAACTTATAAAAATGATGCTCGAACACGTTTTGGACGGCGAGAATTACGACGGCAGATGTTATCTTTGCAATTCCGACTGTATCGAGGACGCGAATTACGTTGTCGGCGAGTTGGAAAAGACGTTCCCGAAACTTAAAGGAAAATGCGAGATTTACAATATCGGAGCGACTATCGGTTGTCATACGGGGCGTGGAACGGTTGCGGTGTTCTTCGTGGTTAACGACAGGGCGTAAATAGGACAAAACGCTTTGAAAAACTACGTTCGCGGCGGTTTTAAAAGTCGTAGAGGATAGCGAAAAAATCGGTAGTTTATTTTCGACAAAATTCGTAAGTAAACCGTAAAAAATGTTGACAACTTTTTCTGAATTGTGGATAACTGCCTGTTTTTGAGAAAGTTATCCACATTTATCCACAAAATTGAAAGTTGTGAACATAAGCATTTTCTTAATTTCTTGCTTTCCTCTGTGGGATACGCTCTTCCGATAAAATGCGTAAACATTCGCCTTCTCTTTCGGGGTGGTCAAATTTACAAATCTCTTGCCGTCACCTTCGGGGAAGGTGGCTCGGCGAGCGACTGCGAACC
>CALGVF010000389.1 GCA_937920115.1 uncultured Clostridia bacterium | reverse complement strand
CTACTATTACCGCGGCGTTGCCGAGGGCGGCGAATACTACCTCGTAATCAGAAATAACGGCGATAAGCACGTTTTTGCGAACGGTTACGAGTATCCCTACGGCGAAACCGCTTACGACAGAGAAAATTTCACGTTCTCTTCGAGCGACGTGATTCTGACGGAAATGAACCTCGCGGCTAACCCGTACGTAAGCGATATTTTCGGCGGCGGCAGAAAAGCCGCCAACCTCGCAAAGTTCGAGAGAGTTTCGGGCAGCGGCTTACAGTACAGAGCGAGCGGAGCGGACCTTAATTCCTCGCTTATTCCGAGTACGGCGGTAGTCGATATGTGGTTATCGAGCAAAGGCGTCGTAACGAGATTCAGAATTACCGACGGAAAAACAGCCATCGTCAACGTCAGATATTCCAAAATGCGTGAGATGGACAGCCCTGCTCTTCCCTCGGATATCGATTTGAGCAAGGTGTGCGTTCACAACTTCACTTGGACTTCCGAGGGTGACGGAACTCATAAGGGCGTTTGCTTGTACGACGAAACTCATACCGTTACGGGTCTTGGCTGCTACGGCGGGGTTGCGACCTGCGTAAGCGGCAAAATATGCGACCTTTGCCACGGCGAGTACGGAGATAAAGACCCCGAAAATCACAACTATAAATGGGTGGCGAACAATAATGGTACGCATACCGAAGTATGCACAAGAAACGAAGAACACAAGGGCAGAACCGAATCTTGCTGGGATTTCACGGAAGCTACCTGCGTGAAAAAAGCGACCTGTAAAGTTTGCGGCGGCGAAAGTGGAGAAATCGCCCTCGAAAATCACGATTATAAATGGGTAGAAAACGGCGACGGAACACATACGCAGATTTGTTCGAGAGACGAGAAACATATCGGTCTCACCGAGGAATGTTCGGGAGGCAAGGCGACTTGTACCGAAAAAGCGAAATGCGAGTTCTGCGGCGGCGAGTACGGCGAACCTTTGGGTCACAACCTCCCCGAAAATTGGACGAAGGGCGAGGGCAATAAGCATATAAAGAATTGTCTGAACGAAGGCTGTACCTATTTCGAAGAAGAGGAATGCAGCGGCGGCGAGGCGACTTGTACAGACAAAGCGACTTGCGAAGTCTGCGGCGGAAAGTACGGCGAAATCGACGCAAACAACCATTACTACGAGTGGATTTCAAACGGCGACGGAACTCATACCGAAATATGTAAGAGAAACCGCGAGCATAAGGGCGAAACCGAAAAGTGTTCGGGCGGGGAAGCGACTTGTACCGAAAAGGCGGTATGCGAAGTCTGCGGCGAAGAATACGGCGAGCCGCTCGGTCACGATTTCAGCAAATGGGTTATCGTAGATAAAGACTATCACAAGAAAGTCTGCTCGCATAACGAAAAACACGTTTATCAGACTCAGAAACACAACTTCGGAAAGTGGACTTCGGACGGAAACGGCAAGCATTACAGAACTTGCGAGTCGTGCGGATATAAAGCCGAAGAGACTTGTAATTTCAGCGAACCCACTTGCACCGAAAAGGCAAAATGCGGCGTTTGCGGCGCAGAAAAGGGCGAGCCGAAAGGTCACTCTTACGGAGACTTTACGTCTAACGGCGACGGAACGCATAAGAAGGTTTGTTCCGCATGCGGCGACGAAATAACGGGCAAATGTACGGGAGGCAAGGCGACCTGCGTAGAAAAAGCGATTTGCGACGTCTGCCACGGCGAGTACGGCGAGTTCGATACGAACAATCACGACTTACAAACCGTTCAGAACAATGGCGAAAATACGCATACCACGACCTGTAAGAGAACCGGTTGTACCTATAATAAAACCGAGAATTGCTCGGGCGGAAAAGCGACCTGCACCGAAAAAGCGACCTGTAAGGTCTGCGGCGAAAAGTACGGCGAAGTCGATTTGGCTAACCACGCTTACAAATGGGTATCGAACGGCAACGGAACGCATACCGAAGTATGTTCGAGAGACGAGAGCCACAAGGGCGAAACCGCGAACTGTTCGGGTGGTACGGCTACCTGCGTAGACATGGCGACCTGTAAGGTCTGCGGCGGCAAGTACGGCGAGATTGACGAGGACAACCACGACTTGCAAACCGTTCAGAACGCCGACGGAAAAACGCATACCACGACGTGCAAGAGAGGCTGTTCGTATAGCGTTACCGAAGATTGTACGGGCGGCGAAGCGACCTGTATCGAAAAAGCGAAATGCGAAGTCTGCGGTAAGAAATACGGCGAGGCTTTGGGACACGACCTCCCCGAAATTTGGACGACGGGCGAAAACGATAAGCACGTAAGAAGATGTACGAGAGAAGGTTGTTCTTACTTCGAAGAAGAGGCTTGTAAGGGCGGCGAAGCGACCTGTACCGAAAAAGCGACCTGCGAAGTTTGCGGCGGCGAGTACGGTAAACCTTTGGGTCACAACCTTCCCGACAAGTGGACGAAAGGCGAGGGCGACAAGCATGTAAAGAAGTGCCTCAGAGACGGTTGTAACTATTTTGAAGAGGAAAACTGCTCGGGCGGCACGGCGACTTGTACCGAAAAGGCGACTTGCGAAGTCTGCGGCGGAAAGTACGGCGAAGTCGATTTAACGAATCACAATTACGAATGGAAAACGAACGGAAACGGAACGCATACCGAAGTATGTTCAAGAGATAACAACCATAAAGGCAAGACCGAGAACTGCTCGGGCGGCATTGCTACCTGCGTAGAAAAGGCGACCTGCGAAGTCTGCGGCGACAAATACGGCGAGGTTGACAAGAGCAACCACGACTTGCAAACCGCTCAGAACGACGGCGAAAATAAGCATACTACGACCTGTAAGAGAACGGGTTGTACTTACAGTAAAACCGAAGATTGTACGGGCGGAGAGGTAACTTGCAACGAAAAAGCGACTTGTACGGTCTGCGGCAAAAAGTACGGCGAGGCTCTTCTTAAATACGAAGAAAGCGGCGACGGATATATTCTTGCGGGCGTTACCGAGACGGGCAAAAAGAAACTCACCGAAAACGATTTGATAGTAATCGCGAACGAGTACGAGGGCAAGAAGATAGTCGGAATATCCGCGGAAGCGATAGGCGATATAGTCGCGAACGCGAAATTCGCGGGAATATCGTTCGAGAACGACGAGATCGGAACTCTCGACGCGGGACTTTTCAAAGAACTTTTAAGCAAGGAAATCAAGGGTTTAAAACTCGAAAACGGAATTTACCTTATCGGTAAAGTTGACGGCGAGAACTTCGAGGCAAAATGGGCGGTAGGAAGCAAAGGAGCGGAAGCGACTCTTCCCGAAAACGTAAATATCGCGAAAGGCTTATTCGGAGATAACGCCGAAATTACGACCGTAACGGTAGGAAAAGGCGTTAAACTTTACGACGGTATTTTAACCGAATTCGGCGGCAATACGCTTAAAATAGACCTCGGCAACGAGTTCTTTAACGGTAAAACGGTAGCGGCGTTGTTCGGCGAAACCGTAACGGTTAAAAACGTAGAGGTTCTTAGCGGAAACGTATTTGCGGAAGCGTTCAGAAATATGACTACGCTTGAAAAAATCGATTTGAAAAACGTTAAGGAAATCGGCGAAAGAGCGTTTATGGGCTGCTCGGGAATTACCTCGGTTACGCTTTCCGAAAAACTCGACAAAATAAACGCATACGCATTCTACGGCTGCTCGGCGATCAGCGAAATCACGATACCGAAGTTGGTGAAGAAGATAGAAACTTACGCGTTCGGCGACTGCGGCGAACTCACGGTTACTATCGAATACGACAAAGGAACGGATAAGCGTTACAACGCGATAGAGGCTTCGGCGTTCTATAAGTCGGTCGTAACGATTAAATTCGGCGGCACGGAAGCCGAGTGGAAAGGCTTTGTCAAAACCGATTGGAACTATTCGAGCGAAGCGACGGTAGAGTACGCGGCGGCGTAATCGATTTGTATAAGACAGTTAAAAAGACTGCGAATCATTTCCAAAAGGTTTGAAACGCAGTCTTTTATACTTTTATACTTGAACGGGTTATTATACGTATCCGACATTTCTTGCTTTCCCCTTTGGGGAAAGTGGCTTGACGGAATGAAATGGAAGTCAAGACGATAGAGGTTATTAATGCAAATGATGGACACGCTCCTCATACGTTAAAGGTGCAAAACCTCTTTCGTCAACTTCGTTGACACCTTCCCCAAAGGGGAAGGCGAGTAATTGTAAACAGAAAGCGATAAGTTTGCAAAGTTATATTCGCCTTGCGACAAGTTGTTTTACGAATATGTGCGGCGACGAGAAAAATGCGGCAAAATAAAAGGCGGGAAACAATAATTTCACGCCTTAACGTTATTCCGATTAAAAATCACTTGTGGCTATCCTCGGAAACCTGAGAATAGGAAATCGTCTTGTTTATTTTAAGTATCTCGGTCGAAAAATCGTCGAACTTGCTTTCGTCGATTATCACTTTCATCGGACTTTCGTCTTTGAATATAATCGTAAGTTTATTTAAACTCACGTTCTTTATCAGCGAGTCGATATCGGCAATCTTGTATTTGTCGGCGAGCAGTCCGAACCGAACCCACAAAAACCCGTTTTTAATCTCGTAACACGAGTTTATAAGAGCCGCAGTCACGAAAACGTCGAAAACGACGGGAAGTACGAGACAGAGCGAATAGGTTATATAATTGTAAGGGGACAGTTCTATGGGACTCGTCGCCGCGGCTATCAACCTGTATAAATTCCAGACGAAGCATACCGCCCCGAGTACGTAAACGAGAATAAACGATATAAGTATATAGGTTTTGTATTTATATTTGAATTTCATAATTATTATTATAAACCGAAAAGAAAAAAAGTCAACTAAAACGAAAAGAAAATGAGTATATTAGAGATTAAAGGGCTTTCCCACCGCTACGACGACAGAGATTTGTTTGTAAAATCCGACCTTACGGTGAATAACGGCGAGCATATCGGCGTCGTCGGCTTAAACGGAGCGGGTAAGTCCACGTTCATAAATATAATAGCGGGCAAAATCGTTCAGGACGAGGGCGAAATCAAGAGACTACCCCGCATGCGAATAGGATACCTCGACCAACACGCGACTTTGGATAAGTCGCTTACCGTAATGCAGTATTTACGCGAAGCGTTTTCCTACCTCGACGAGAAGAACGCCGAACTTGAAAAAATCTACGCCGAAATGTGCGAAGCGGGCGGCGATAAACTCGACGAACTCGTCGCGAAGTCCTCGGAACTTCAAGAGGAGTTAAACGACGCCGACTACTACGACTTGGAGGCTCAGATTAAGAAAATCGCAAACGGCTTAGGAGTCAATAAGTTCGGCTATGAGACGATTATCGGCAATTTATCGGGCGGCGAGAGGGCTAAACTGATGCTGTCGAAACTCCTTTTGGAAGGACAGGATTTAACCCTTCTGGACGAGCCTACGAACTTCCTCGACGTCGAACATATAGAGTGGCTCACGAAGTTTTTGAACTCCTATAAAAAGACCTTCCTCGTCATTTCGCACGACACCGCGTTTTTGAATAACGTGGCGAGAATGATTGTCTCGATAGAGAACGGGCAGATACGCAAGTTCACGGGCAACTACGACCAATACCTTGTCAAACGCGAAATACTCAACAAACAGTACGAGGACGATTACAACCGTCAGCAAGCCGAAATAAAGAAGTTGCAGGACTACATCGACCGCAACGGGGCGAGGGCTTCCACCGCCGGTATGGCTAATTCGAGAAAGAAAATGCTCGGGCGTATAAACGTCATGGCGAAGCCGTCCGTCGAGAGAGATTGCTCCTTTTCTTTCCCCTATATCGACCTTAACACCAAGGATTTGCTTATTGTTAAAGGACTTAAAGTCGGTTATACTTCGCAACTTATTCCCGACGTCGATTTTCACCTCGGCTCGACTTCAAAAATATGGATAAGAGGAACGAACGGAGTAGGAAAAACGACGCTTTTGAAAACTTTGATGCGTAAAATACCGAGTCTCGGCGGTTCGTTCAACTTCCACCCCGCGGCGAAAATAGGCTATATAGAACAGGAACTCGGCTTCGAAAACGGCAGTCTGTCGGCGTATAACGTGTACCAAGCCGCGTTTCCGAGACTTTCGCAAAAGGAAGTCCGTTCGGCTCTCGCGACCGTAGGACTTTCGGGCGACCTCGCCGTAAAACCCGTTTCCACCCTTTCGGGCGGCGAGATGATGCGGCTTAAACTCGCCATTTTGGGCAATTCGCCGTCGAATATTCTCATTCTCGACGAACCTACGAACCACCTCGACGTAAAGGCTAAAAAGGCGTTGAAAGAGGCTTTGCAGAAATACGAAGGGGCGTTGATACTCGTAACTCACGAACCCGATTTTGCCGAAGGGCTTTGCGATATTATCTTCGACGCTCGGGCGAAATAAGAGGTGATTATCGGTAAAAGCCGCCGATAATCGACTTATAGGTGGACTTTTCCGTGTTGTTTTATATGAAAACGGTCTTAAAATTCATAAAGAGTAACGCCGTGCTTGTAATAGCGGTAATAGCGGCGACCGTGACGGCGTTTTTCGTGCCGCCCGACAAAGAATACCTCGGCTATTTCGACTTGCCCACGCTTGCGTGTTTATTCGGAACGCTTCTCGTAGTGGAAGCGTTGTCGAATATACGGTTTTTCGAGATACTCGCGAGGAAAATAATAGTAAAATTCAAAAATATGCGGAATATCGTTTTCGCGCTCGTTTTCATAACCTACTTCGGGTCTATGATTATGGCGAACGATATGGCTCTTATCACCTTTTTGCCGCTCGGCTATTTCGTGCTGAAAAGTACGGACAAGCCGCAGTATACGGCGTATGTGTTTATTTTGCAGAATATAGCGGCTAACCTCGGCGGTATGTTGACCCCGTTCGGCAACCCGCAGAACCTGTTTTTGTTCTCGTACTACCAAATACCCGTAGCGGAATTTCTGAAAATAATGGCTCCGCCCTTTTTGGTGTCGCTCGTCCTTATAGTCGCGTGCTGTTTCGTAGTGAAGAGAGAACCCGCGACGGTTGCGGACGATACGGAGTACAAATCGGATACGAAAAGAACGGTTATATATCTCGTACTTTTTGCCTTGTCGGTGTGTTCGGTTCTGAGACTTTTCCCTTACTATATAGGTATCGGAATAGCGACCGTCGGCATACTGATATTCGATATAAAGGCGTTTAAAACGGTCAACTATCCGCTTCTTTTAACGTTCGCGGCGTTTTTCGTTTTCAGCGGTAATATGTCGAGGATAAACGCCGTTCACGAACTTATAGGCGGACTTCTTGATAAAAATACGCTCATTGTGTCGGTGCTTTCCTGTCAGATAATATCCAACGTTCCGTCGGCTACGCTGCTTTGCAGATTTACGGAAAATTACGCTCCGCTTCTTGTCGGCGTGAATATCGGCGGTCTCGGAACGCCCATAGCGAGCCTTGCGAGTCTTATAACGCTCGGCAAATACAGACAGACGGGCGGCAAAACCGCTCCGTATATATTGAAGTTTCTTCTGATAAATTTCTCGTACCTCGCGGTACTCGTGATATTTGAAATAATTATAGGAGTTTAACCATGGAAAACAAAATCGAAAAATTTATCGTAAACGGCTACGAAGCGACGGTGATTATACCGTCCGAGCCGAACGGCGAATGGCTTTGGAAAACGGAGTTTTTCTACGCTTTCGACAAAGCGGAAAACTCTCTTTGCGAAAAGGGGTTTTTAAGGGCGTACTATGGAATATCGGACAAATACGGCAGTCCCGAAGCGGTAAAACTTATGTACGGTTTTTACCTCGAAATGATGAAAAGATACCCGTTTTTAAGCGAAAAATGCGGAATAATAGGCTTTTCGAGGGGCGGACTTTACGCATTCAACTATACGCTCGCTCACCCCGAAACGGTTAAAAAGGCGTATTTCGACGCTCCCGTTTTAGACCTCAGAACGTGGCCGAGAAAAGGGGATAAGTACGGTGAAAACGGACTTTACGAGCAGGTACTTAAAGAGTACGGTTTTAAGTCGGAAGAGGAATATTTAAACTACGGCGGTTATCCCGTGGAGAATTTCGACAAGTATTTTTCGCTGAAAATCCCCACGCTTTTAATTGCGGGCGACAGCGACAGCGTGGTAGCATTTAAGAAAAATTCGTTGAAAATGATAGAATATTGCAAGTTAAACGGCGTACCGCTTACTTATTACGTTAAAGTCGGGGTCGACCACCACCCGCACTCGCTCGGAAACGACAAAGATACGGTCAAGGAGTTGGCTGTTTACTCGTCGGAAATCGCAGGTACTGCCGAAAACCACACGGCGGTACTTAGAAACGACGAAAAGTACGTCGCTGACTTTTTTATAGGATAAAATCAGAACGCCTGAACAAAATCGGGCGTCTTTTTTTTACCAAAACAAAAACGTAACAGCCGCGTGTTATATGCTTAATATACCCGAAAGGGTGTAGTATAGGCTTATTTTATTTGTATTATACCGTATCGGGTATAATATTTGTAAAATATGTTGACAATATACCCGAAAGGGTGTATAATAAAAATATGGAAACAAATATTATTGCAAATTGCGTCAGGCAAAAAAGAAAAAAGTTAGGGTTGACTCAGCAGGAGTTTGCGATGAGATCGGGATTGGGGCTTCGTTTTATTCGCGAGTTAGAACAGGGAAAGCAGACCGTTCGCTTGGATAAAGTCAATCATGCGTTAAAATTTTTATCGCTGAAAATCGAGGTGGTTGAAGATGACGAATAACGGTTTTCGTTCCGCTAAGGTTTTTGTGGATAAAAGTCAGGCGGGCGTTCTACGGGAGACGGACGAAGGTTACGTTTTTGCTTATAACGCGGAATACGCCGAATCGGCGGGAAAGTCGATCAGTTTAACGTTGCCCAAAAGAGCGGAGCCGTATTTTTCCCGTACTTTGTTCCCCTTTTTCGACGGACTTATCCCCGAGGGGTGGCTTTTAAACGTAGTCTCGCGTAATTGGAAGTTGGACGAGAAAGACCGATTCGGATTGCTTTTGGTTGCGTGTAAAGATTGCGTGGGCAACGTTTCGATCGAGGAGGAAAAAGAATGAGGTGTCTTTGTTGCGGAAAGGAATTGACGGGCGTTTCCGATAAAGAAATTTCGTGGCGTTGGCATAAAAAATGCGTTAAAAACTTTTTCGGAATAAACGAGTTGCCGACCTTGAATTTAACGGAAGAGGTTTTGCGGGAACTCGCTGCTAAAAACAGTCGGGCGGGGTATACCGTTCCGGGCGTTCAGAAAAAATTGTCATTGCATCTGACGAAGGAAGACGGCGGACGGCTGACCCTTGTCGGTTATCCTTCGGGATATATTCTGAAACCTCAGACGGAAGAGTACGCAATGCTGCCCGAAAACGAATATATGGTAATGTCGATGGCAAAGTTTGCGGGGATAAAAACAGTTCCGTTCGCGTTAATCGCGATGGAAAGCGGTGAACTCGCGTATATTACCAAACGAGTGGACAGGGTCGGCGAAAGAAAACTTGCGATGGAAGATTTTTGTCAACTCGACCTTCGCGTAACGGAAGATAAATACAAGGGGTCGTACAATCGCTGTTCCGACGTGATAAAAAAATATTCTTGTCAAAAATTATTCGATTTGACCGAACTTTTTATAAGGGTGGTTTTTTCGTTTCTCGCCGGGAACTCGGACATGCACCTGAAAAATTTATCCCTTATTTCCGAAAACGGG
>CALGVF010000388.1 GCA_937920115.1 uncultured Clostridia bacterium | reverse complement strand
GGTAAGCCGAACGAAATAGTTATTTTCGAGGGCATACACGCTTTAAATCCCGACGTCGTGAATTATCCCGACGAAAAGACCTTTAAAATTTACGTCAGCGTAAGAACGAGACTCGAAATAGACAGTTATATAATTCACCCGAAATATCTGCGACTTATCCGAAGAATTTGCAGAGATATGCGTTACAGAGGAAGGAACGCGGAAGAGACGGTGAAGTATTTTCCGAGCGTCGAAAGGGGCGAAGAACTCTACGTCGTTCCGTTCAAAAACAGAGCGGACGTTTCGGTCGATACTTTTATCGCTTACGAGCCGAAAATATTTAGAAACGACGTCTATGAGTTTATAAATAAACCGACGGACGACGTTATTATGACTAGGCTTAGAGATATTCTTTCGCATTTTGAAAAAACGGACGATTCTATCGTTCATAAGTACTCGCTTATAAGAGAATTTATCGGCGAAAAATAATAATAACGAAAACGCGACCGACCCGTAATTTACGGGTCGGTCGCGTTTTTGGAAAATGATTTAAACTTGGTTTTTAACCGTTCGCTTCGTCGTAATCTTCTTCTTTTTGTTGTTTGCAATTTTTAGCCATTTCGGTCACTTTGCTCTTTATCTGTTCCTGACCGTCTTTGACCAACTTTCTTGCTTTGTAAGAGTTGGCTATGATAAGGGCTCCGCCTATCATGCCGAGTACGAGTCCGCACGCAAAATTTTTATCCATAGTTTTTCTCCTTTTGGCGGTCTTTTGCAAAATTTCACTATTTGCAAGCGTTTCCCGCCGTTTAGCCGAGAGAGATTGGAACCCCATCAAGCCTTAAAGTCGCCTTTTTGCCCCTTGCGGCAAATCTTTGTTTGAAGTACGGCAAGTACGTCTGCACAAACCTTTACCACAATGGTCTAAAAAATACGACTTTAAGGTGCGAAGCATTTTAACGGCGATAAATTTAGGAAAATCAAGGCAAACGAACGCCGTCATACTTGCCGTATTACAAGAGAGTTTAACGCCGATTTTACAAATTTTGCACCGTTAAAACTTAATGTGGTTCGAATCTCCCTCGGCTAAGGCATTTTTAAAAGGATAAAAAACGTATTGCGAAGGAGGAAATGCAATGGAAACATACAAAAAGCCGTTCCTTGAAGTATTCGATATTTCGGAACAAGACGTCGTAACCGCCTCGGACGGAATAATAAACGACAGAAATTGGTCGGATTTCGACGAATAAGGGGGTAAGAATATGAAAAAGAAATATATCCTTTCGATTTTTGCGGCTGTCGCGACATTTTGTCTTCTGATAGGCGTATCGTTTGCGACGCGTACCGCGGCTTTTGCCGCCGACGAGACTATAACTTTCGACTCGGGAGCGGCTATCAGAATAGACCCGTCGCAAGAGAATAACACGAGCGGAATCCGCTTTTCGGCAAACGTTCCGTCGTCTCTTGTCGAAAAAGAAGTGGGAATGATAATCGTCCCCGCGTATATTTTAGACAAGGTCAACGATAACTACGTCGAGTATTTTGAAAGTCGCGGCGTAGCCCTTTCGGAAATATCGACCGTATTTAATGCGGAGCAGAAGCAGAGCGGCAGCGTCAAGGGTTCGATAGTCGGGATAAGGGACGAAAATTTCAATCTCGAATATCAAGCCGTTTGCTATTATAAAGACGGAGACGCCTACGCTTATTCCGCAAAAAGCGATAAGAGAAGCATCGCGTACGTAGCGGATAAATCTTACGCGGACCTGACGGGTGAAAGCAATGCGGTGAAAAGAGCCGAGGTTATAAGAATTATCAAACAATCGGTCGAAACTTCGCTCGATGCGTCGTATATGTATGTGGGGCAAAAATTAGACCTTACGGAACAGTTAAATTGGCTTGAAAAGGGCGGCGTAACTCTTGCGGGCGACGGCTCGGTGTTGAATGCAGACGGAAAGTCCGTTACGGCGGTCGCCGTCGGTTCGGGAAGCGTTACCGTTTCGGGTTATGGCGGCGAGTTGACGGTGACTAAATCCGTTAAATCGGTTCCCGTAACCGATGTAACCATAAAATCTCAGAGTTGGCAACAGCCCGAAAACAATATGATTCAGGTCGAGTTTAACGAGAGCGTTTTTTCGGACGGCGATTACGTCGATACCACGGGCGTGGTCGTAGATTACGGCGGTAAAAACATAAAGGTTACGAGTATAACGGCGGGTAACGAAAGCAAGATTCATTTTTACGGAAAGTTCCCGAAAACGGAAAACGCCGCGTTTACGTTCAAGGCGGGTTCGGTGTTCTTTAAAGAGGACGCGGCGTACAGAATAACCGCCGATCGCTCGTTTATTTGGTCGGGCAGTCAATGGTGGGGTTATAATACGATTGATTGGACCACGGCAGATTGGTCGCCCGAGAGCGGCGTTCAGGTCGTAACGACGGGTATGTCGGATATTTCCAAAGAGGGTAATTTAACGCTTAACAATTTGTTCGCGACCGTAAACGGAGTCGAATATTCGGGCGTGTCCGCCTATTGGTATCCTGCCGCAGGCAAACTTATGTTTAACGGGCTTGAAAACGCGGCGGCAAGCGGTTTAGGTACCGTATTAACGATAAAAGCGGGCTCGGGCTTTACGTACGATAAAAACGCTTACAGAACGACCGAAGATAAATCGTTCGTTTATTCGGGAAAGAAAGACAGTTATTGGATGTACCTTTTGGGCGAAGTCGAACTCGACGGCGTCGGCTACAATACCGAAAAGAGAATACAGATAAAGAACGTGGATTTCGCGGGCTTTACGAAATCCGACGTTCAGTTCCAACAATATAAAGGAATTTATCAGAACGGCTCGGAAATAAGTCCGAACGTATGGTATCATTCCGCCGCAAAGGTTCTCGACCTCGGTTATCACGGAGGAACGGGGGCGGAAACGGGTGGATTCTCCACCGATTATCCCGTTGAAATCAAAGCGGGTTCGGTCTTTTACGAGGACAGAAACGCCTATCGTATAAGCAATGATTGGAACGCCGAGTGGTCGGGCGAAAAATGGGTCGAAGTTATCCGCGAGTCCATAAAGTATTCGGACGCAAACAAAGATTGGTCCGATAACGATACTTTGCAGATACGTCTTCCCGCATACGGAATAAACAATCCGAACGGCGTAACCGTAAATACGGATAATTTCAAAGCGGTTGACGAAAGCGGCAACGAGATAACGGGTTTAACCGTAACGTATTACGAAAACGTCGGCGGAGTAGAAGGAAATAACAAAATAAGCATATCGGGGCTTGGGAACTATACCTCGCAGGCGATAACGATAAAAGGCGGCTCTTCGGTTGCCCTCGAATACGGAGGCAAACGACTCGAACTTACGATTACCGAAGACGTAATTTTCAGATATGACGAGACGAAGACGAGGTGGAATCCGATTACGGATTCCATTTCCTCTAACGGGAGGTTTATAACTTTTACCGACCTTTCTCCTTCGGCGTTGACTGAAAACGAACTCGATAAATATCTCGAAGCGGGATTTACCGATTTTAACCTTACGTTCGACGCCACGGACCTTGCGGCGGCGGTTGCAGACGGCAAACTCGTCGTTACCGAAAAACTAAAAACCGCAATAACAACGCTTAAAAACGCGGGCGTTAAAATCTATATCAGAAACCAAACGGACGGCGGAGATTTTTTCGGGAATATCGCGGGCGAGTTCAACGAGGAGTGGGCTGAAAGCGTGCTCGGGTTTTATTTTAACGACGAGCCGACTGCGGACGAATTTTCCGCCCTTACGACTCTCGTCGAGTTTTTCAATACGAACTATGCGGAAAGCGGCAAACTTTTCCATATCAATCTTTTCCCGAGTTACGCCGATAAGACGAACTTCGGCGTGAAGAGACAAGGTCTTACGAGTTTGACTACGACTTATTATTCGTGGGAAGAGTATGTGGATAACTATATAAACGCGGTATTAAATCAAGTGAACGGTAAAAAAACGCTCTGTATAGATTGTTACCCGTTCGGTAAAAGTACTGCGGCGTTCGATAACGGCGTTTACATAAAAGACTTGTCGTATATCGCAAATAAAGTAAAAGAACTTAACGCGAACGGGCATAACGTTACTATGGGTATGTGCGTGCAGGCTTTTAAAGAGGGAACCGAACATTCTTTTCCGACGACCTATAAAGAAATTTCCTTTCAGTTGTTGACGGGAATGACTGTCGGAGCGGAACTTTTTGAGTACTTCGGCTACGGAAACGCTATCGGCGACGGCTTTGAAATCTACGGCTTTGCAGGGAACGATACGGCTTACGAAGCGGTTAAAACCGCAAACGAAAGGTATTTATATCTTGCCGAGGTTCTCGGGGCGTACGAGTGGCAGGGGCTTTCTTATTACGCTGAAAGCGGAAACGCCCTTTCAAAATTTGACGAAGGAACCACGCTCGGAAGCGACAAACGCGGCGTTCTCGCGTCCTTTTCGGCGACCGAAAATACTCTCTGCGGCTATTACGGCGGGGAGCAGGGCGACGGATATATGATAACGAATTACTCTGATCCGACAAACGGGAGCAAGAGCGTTGTGACGTTAGAATTTTCGGAAGGGGCTTATGTTCTCGTTTACGGCGCGAACGGAGCGAAAACGGTAAAAAATATCGTAAACGGTAAGGTCACGATAGAAATCGAAGCGGGCGAAGGCGTTTTTATTGCTGTCAGAGGAGTGTAAAGTTATGAAGGTTTTAAAAAAATTTTTCGCCGTTGTTATGGCGGCGATAAGCGTGTTTTTTGTTGTCGCTTGCTTCGAAAGCGGCAATACGAGCGGAACGGAAAGTATAGGGAATATGGATAAAATGACAATAACGGCGACAAGCCCGTCGAATGACAAAACCGTTTGCCTTGCCAACAAAACGGTGAAAGAAGTATACGTCGATTATGTCGTCGGGAAAAGCGACGAGTTATCCGACGGAACGGATAAATTCAAGGGAGACCCCGTCGTTTTAAAATGGGCGGCGAAACCCGCGTATGAAAATTACGTCGTAAATATTTCGTTGTCAGCCGACTTAAAAGACGGGAAAGAATACGAAACGACCGAACCTTCGCTTGTTTTAACCGACCTTTTCGTCGGGGAAACGTATTATTGGCAGGTATCGTCCGAAGTTGACGGGAAAACCGTGAAATCCGATTTGTTTACGTTTAAAACGGACGCTTCGCCGCGAACGATTTGCCTTGACGGAGTGTCTAATACTCGCGATATAGGCGGCTATAAGTCGATTAACGGCAAAAAACTTAAACAAGGTATGATTTATCGAGGCGGAAGCCCCGACGACATAACTGAGAGCGGACTTGCGGCGGCGAGCGGAATTTACAGCATAAAAACGCAACTCGATTTAAGGACGGCAAGCGAAGCCGAAAAGGGTTGCTCGTTCGGAGAGTCCGTCAACTATATAAATATATCGGGAGCGTATTATATCGGCGGCAAAACGGGATTAGACTTTGAAAGCAATAAATCCGTAATAGCGGACGAACTCAGAGTTTTCACGGAAGAGAAAAACTACCCCGTGTATTTTCATTGCGCGCTCGGCAGAGACAGGACGGGCACGCTCGCAATGCTCATAGAAGGACTTTGCGGCGTAAGCGAAAGCGATATTCTGCTTGATTACGAATTGTCTTCGTTGTCCGTAACGGGTACGAAAGATAAAAATAAAATATCGTACATGATAAACAATCTGTTCAAGCCCACGATAGAGTATATAAAAGGTTTCGGCGACGGATCGTTGCAATCGGGTTGCGAAAACTTCCTTATAACCTGCGGACTTACAAAAAACGAAATAAACAAAATAATCGAGATTATGGTTGCGTGACCTTTTTCTATCAGTTGAAAAAACAGAATATTCGTATAGACATTTAAAATAGCGAGCAACGATTATTTAGCCGAGAAAAAGGGTAATCGGATAGGCTTCGACGCTTACAAAATGGACGAAAAAGCCCTCTATAAGTCGATTATCACGACGATTAACGGCGAAACGAAGTGTAAAAAGCGAAGATATAAGAGGAATAGCCTTTTACAAAACGGGCGTCACGCTTTAATCAGATTATAAAGTTTTTAAAGTAAAATTCATAAATATGGTTTTATAAAAAAGAAGACGGAATTCCTTTTTATAAAGCCATTTT
>CALGVF010000387.1 GCA_937920115.1 uncultured Clostridia bacterium | reverse complement strand
AACAAGATAGAAAGATATTCTTATCGCCCTCGTTCTCGGCGTGCAACTACCCCAAAGCGATTTCATTTTGCGAATTTTTAGTTCGCTCGATTTAAGCCCCGTTATCTCTTCCCATTTTTGGAAATATCCGACTAAAACTTCTTCGAGCGACTTTTCAAGGTACTTTATCGCGACCGTTTTAACCCTCTCTTCGTTTTTAACGATTACGGTCAGCGTTTCGTCGTTTAAAACAACCTTTTCTCTACTGCCTTTAAAGACCTCTAAACGAATTTTACGACCGAATACGAACAATTCGCCGCCGTCCGTGAATTCCGTTTTGCGGTAGTTTTCGGCTTTTCCTACCGCCCTTTTTATCCATTCGATTTTAGACTTGAAAAAATCATACGCTTTTTCTTCGGAAATTCCGTAAGGCACAGTCAAAAAAACGTCGCCCGATTCGCTTACCCGTATACTGACGTTTTTCACTCTCTTTTTAGTTATTTCCGTTTCTATACCGTATAAATTTTTTTTCATATCATATAAACTTGCCGACGGAGACTTTGCCCCGTCGGCAGATTGTAAATTATTTCGCGTATTCTACGCAACGCCATTCTCTGATAACGTTGACTTTGATTTGTCCCGGATATTCGAGTTCGCTCTCGATTTTCTTTGCAATATCTTTCGCGAGGAACATCGCCTGATTGTCGTCGATTTGTTCGGGTTTAACCATAACTCTGACTTCTCTTCCTGCCTGAATGGCGTAAGCCTTTTCAACGCCCTTGAAGCCTGCGGAAATAGTTTCGAGTTGTTCGAGTCTCTTGACGTAGTTAGTACTTGTCTCGCGTCTTGCGCCGGGTCTCGCTCCCGAAATGGCGTCTGCCGCCTGAACGAGTACCGCTTCGATACATTTCGGTTCTACGTCGCCGTGGTGAGCCTGAATACAGTTGATAACGTTTTTGCTCTCCTTGTACTTCTTCGCAAGGTCTACGCCGATCTGAATATGCGTTCCCTCGACCTCGAAGTCAACGGCTTTACCTATATCGTGAAGAAGTCCGCCCCTCTTCGCAAGGTTGACGTCTACGCCGAGTTCGGCTGCCATAAGTCCCGCGAGGTGAGCGACTTCGAGCGAGTGCTGTAATACGTTCTGACCGTAACTCGTTCTGAATTTAAGTCTGCCGAGAAGTTTGATAAGTTCGGGGTGAATACCGAAAAGTCCGACCTCGAACATTGCGGCTTCGCCCGCTTCTTTTATCTGAACGTCGAGTTCTTTTTTCACCTTTTCGACCGTCTCTTCTATACGAGCGGGGTGTATTCTGCCGTCGGCGATAAGTTTTTCAAGCGAGAGTCTCGCAACTTCTCTTCTGACGGGGTCGAAGCCCGAAAGAATAACGACTTCGGGCGTATCGTCGATAATGAGTTCGATACCCGTAGCGTTTTCGATCGCCCTTATGTTTCTGCCTTCTCTTCCGATTATTCTCGCCTTCATATCTTCGCTCGGAAGGGGTACGACGGATACCGTGATTTCGGATGCGTGGTCGGTGCAACACTTCTGTATCGCAAGACTTATAATGTCCTTCGCCTTTTTATCCGCTTCGTCTTTCGCTTCCTGCTCCATGCTGCGAACCTGCATCGCGACGTCTTTTCTCGCGTCGTCGAGTATCGCGTCGGAAAGTTGCTTTTTGGCTTCTTCTTTGGAAAGACCCGAAATTTCTTCGAGTTTAGCGACCACCATTTCGTACTGTTGGTCGATTTTCTCTTGTTTCGCCTGAATGGACGAAACTCTCCTGTCGAGATCTTTCTTCTGCTGTTCGAGTTCCTCTTTTTGCTTCAAAAGATTGCTGTCTCTTTTGTTGAGTAACTCTTCTTTCTGATTGATTCTCTGTTCGGCTTTTTGTAATTCAGCCTTTTTCTCCCTCGTATCGCGTTCAAAATCGTTACGAAGTTTGATTTCCTGCTCTTTTGCTTCTAAAATAGCCTCTTTCTTGATTGCCTTACATTCCTGCTCGGCTTCTTCTTTCATCTTGGCTACGACGGTTTCAACCGTTCCGACCTTTGCATTTCTCATTCTGTCGGAGATTACTCTTCCGATAATAAATCCAACGACCGTAAATACTACGACGCAAGCGGCGGCAATGCCTACCCATACCGCGTCGTTCATCAAAAGCAGGGAGTTGATGTAGTTTACCATATCTACCTCCCGATATTATTAAGCGTGATTTTCTCACGCCGAGTAAAAACTAAAAAATACTGACGCATTTTCAAGCATTATACTTATTATATTATAAAGTATTATTTATAATAAGTCAATCTTTTTCCGAAAAAATACGGCATATATAAAATATTTTTTATACATGCCGATATAAATTTTGTTATTTTAACGCTTTCGCAACGTTTTCGGCGGTGATACCTGCCGTTTCTATCTGTCTGTCCACGCTCGAATGTCTCACGAATTTATCGGGAAACGCAAATATTTTCAAGTCGCATTTTACGTTATTTTTCGCAAAGTATTCCGCAACCGCGCTGCCGAAACCGCCGCTTATCACGTTTTCCTCTACGGTTATAACGTTTTTACCCGCAAGTTTCGATAAATACTCGTTATCGAGCGGCTTCACGCTTCTGCAATTAACGACCGAAACCGATTTCCCCGAAATTTCGGCGGCTTTTCTCGCAATTTTTATCGCTCTCATTCCGACGCACAGAATAACGTTGTCTTCCACGGTTTCGCCGTATTCCCATAAAGACTTTTCTATCGGAACGTGAATTTCGTCCTCGTCTCCCCTGCCGCTCGGATACCTTATCGAACAGGGAACGCCGAGCGAAAGGCAATACTTGAAAATATCTTCGAGTTCCTCAACGTCCTTGGCGGCGAATACGCTCATATTCGGCAGAGACCTCAGATAGGTCAAATCGTAAAGCCCTTGGTGAGTCGCTCCGTCGTTACCGACCGCACCCGCCCTGTCAATCATAAAAATTACGGGCAAATTCTGCAAGCACACGTCCTGCATAATCTGATCGTAACTGCGTTGTAAAAAGGTCGAATAAACGCAAACTACGGGCTTTAAACCTCCCATCGCCTGCCCTGCGGCGAACGTCACGGCGTGTTCTTCGGCAATTCCTACGTCGAAGAAATTTCGGGGATATTTTTTCGCAAATTCCGAAAGACCCGTACCGTCTCTCATTCCCGCGCATATCGCGGTTATGCGTTTGTCTTTTTCTACGGCGTCCGTAAGTATTTTCCCGACGCCCGACGAGAACGCGTTTTCGCTCGTCTTTAAGTCTTTGCCGACTCCGTGGTATACCTCGGCGTTATTCTCGGCGTCCGCCAAGCCCTTGCCTTTCGTGGTCTTGATATGAAGAAGAACGCCCTTATCCGAATTTTTGATCTTTCTCAGAATTTTGACGAGTTCGCTCATCTTATGTCCGTTATATACGCCTATATACTTAAAGCCGAGAGAGTCGATAACGGATAAGCCGTTTATACTTCTCTTAATCGCCCGTTTAAAACGCTTTAAGCCCTTGCCTATAAAACTATTGCCGATAGTTCTCGAAAAGAAGTCCATAAACCTGCCGTAAGACCTTTTGGTCGTCACGTTGGACATTATTTTATACAGCCCGTTGTTATTAGCGGATATGGACATTCCGTTGTCGTTGAGAATTACGATAAACTTCCTCGGTTTTCTCTCCGACGAGGTAATCGCCTCTAAATTTTCGCCGTTAAAAAGCGACGCGTCGCCTACCACGTCTATAACGTAATAATTTTGACCGAGACTATCCCTTGCCGTGCAATACCCTAAACTCGCGGATATGGAATTGCCCGCATGCCCCGCGCAGAACGCGTCGTATTCGCTCTCCGAAACGTCGGGAAAGCCGCTTATTCCGCCTTCTTGCCTTATCGTGTCGAACCTGTCGTTTCTTCCGCTTAAAATCTTGTGAGCGTAGCACTGATGCCCGACGTCGAAAATGAGTTTGTCGTCGGGAAAATCGAAACAATAATACAAGGCGACCGTAAGGTCTACGACCCCTAAATTAGAAGCGAGATGCCCGCCGTTTTGCCTCACGACTTCTATTATTCTCGTTCTGATTTCTTCGGATAGCGTTTCGAGTTCTTTTATGGATAGTTTTTTTACGTCCGAGGGCGTTTTCAGCGTCTCTAATATCATTCGGCGGAAGCGTCCTTATCGGAATAAATCTCTACGAGTTTGAGAATTACCTCCGTCATTTTATCGAGGGTGAAAGAAGGTATAAACTCCTTTCTGCCGTGGAAATTCAAGCCGCCCGTAGACAAATTCGGGCAAGGAAGACCGTCGTAAGACAACCTCGCCCCGTCCGTACCGCCCCTTATAGGAACGATTTTCGGCATTATTCCGCATTCCGTCATTGCTTTTTCGGCGTTTTTGATAAGGTGGAAATTCGATTTGATTATTTCCGCCATATTGTAATAACTGTCTTTTATTTCGCAGACAAAAGTATCTTTTCCGTATTTATCGTTCAAAAAATCGCAGATTTTGGCAAAAAACGCCTTTTTCGCTTCAAACTTCGTTTTGTCGTGGTCGCGAATTATATAGTCTGCCGTAAGGCTTTCCACGCCGCCGCGTATTTCGCTCGCCATGAAAAAGCCCTCGTAATTCTCGGTGTTTACTGGTCTCATATTTTCGGGAAGCATGGAATGAAATTCCGCGAAAAGGTCTATGGCGTTTTTCATTTTGTTCTTCGCACTGCCGGGGTGAATACTCGCTCCGTTTACGGTCAACTTACCGCTTGCCGCGTTGAAATTTTCGTACTCTATTTCGCCGAGTTCACCGCCGTCTATCGTGTAACCGAAGTCCGCTCCGAATTTTTTTACGTCGAAAAGGTCCGTTCCCCTGCCGATTTCTTCGTCGGGAGTGAACGCGACAAGCACGTCGCCATGGACAACGTTCGGATTTTTAAGCAAAATCTCGCAAGCGGTCATTATTTCCGCAACGCCCGCTTTGTCGTCTGCACCCAAAAGGGTGTTTCCGTCCGTGACGATTAGCTCTTTGCCTTTATAATTTTCGAGTTCGGGGTTATCCTTTAAAGAAATAGTTACGCCGCTTTTTAAAACGACGTCGCCGCCCTCGTACAATACCTCCGTCGGGTTCACGTTTTTGCCGCTTACCGCGGGGGAAGTATCGACGTGCGATATAAAACATATTCTTTTAAGCCCCGCTTTGTTGGCGGGAATAAGCCCCGTAACGTAGCCGTTTTCGTCTATGTTCGCTTTCGCTCCGAGCGACAACAACTCGTTATAGAGGTATTCCAAAAGAACCCTCTGCCCCGCCGTACTCGGACAAGTCGCCGAGTTTTCGTCGGAAGCGGTTTCAAATTTTACGTACTTTAAAAATCTTTCTTTTGCCGTCATACCGTTTTTTTCTTCTTTTTAGCGGACTTCATTTCGCCGATGGTACATTGTCTGTCCATTTTTATGAGTATTCTCGCCTCTTTGCTCAAAGGCGGGTGAAACAAGTTCAGCGGATACATGTGACTTTCGATTATTCTTCTCTCTTTCGGCGTAAGCCCGTAATCTCTCGCCGCGTTCCTTGCAGCCGTTTTCGCGTGTTTTACGCCGTGAAAGGTAAACTTGGGCATCTTATGCCAATCGTAAAAGTAATAATCGTGCAAAAAAGCCGCCCTCGTAAGCGAACGCAAATCGCATTTTACGCCGCGGCTTATCGCATACTCGTAACACGCCTTCGCAACGTTTACGCTGTGATCGTAAGTCGTTACGTCGGCGTGCGCGATATTATTCTTCAAACTTTGATAGTTTTCCGTGAGACAAATTTCCGCAAACAGTTCGTCGAAAAGAGAATAGTCTATGACTATCTCGTTTTTTTTCATTTTATTTTATAAACGCGGAGAACGCCTCGTAAGTGCTGTACAAATCTCCTTTGGAAATCACTTCGTAAGGAGCGTGCATCGAAATTACGGGGACGCCTATATCGTATCTATGTTGAGTTTCGCTATGTATTTAGCGACCGTTCCACCGCCACCCGCGTCTACTTTGCCGAGTTCGGCAGTCTGCCACACGATGTCGTTATCGTCGAATATTTTTCTTATTCTGCCGCAAAGTTCGGCGCTTGCGTCGCTCGAACCGCCTTTACCGCCCGAACCCGTGAATTTGCAAATCGAAGTTCCGTAGGAAACGAGACTTGAATTTTTCTTCTCGAATACGCCTGCGAAATTCGGGTCGTAACCCGCCGTAACGTCCGCGGAAAGACATACGCTGTTCGCCCTCGTCAAAGCGGAGGGAACGCCGAAATACGCGGAAATAATATCGATAATATCCTCGTAAACCTTACACTGCATACCCGAAACGCCCTCGCTGCCGATTTCCTCTTTATCTGCAAGAACGACCATGACGGTATGTTTATCGTCGTCGCTGTCCAAAAGAGCGGTAAGAGCGGGATAAGAACAAACTCTGTCGTCGTGTCCGTAACCGCCCACGAGAGCCCTGTCGAAGCCTATATCGCGAGCCTTAAATGCGGGGACGACGCAAAGTTCGGCGCTTAAAAAGTCGCTTTCTTCCATTCCGTACATTTCGCGTAATTTGTTTAAAACGGTGAGTTTTATCGACTCTTTTACCTCGTCGTCTTTAAACGGCAGACCGCCTACCAAAACGTTGAGCGTTTCGCCGTCTATCGCCTGCGAAAGAGGTTTAGTCACCTGCTCTCTCGAAAGGTGCGGAAGCAAATCGTTTACATAGAATACGGGGTCGCCGTCGTTATCGCCGATAGCGATATCTACCGACTTGCCGTTTTTCAGAACTACCGTTCCGTGAAGAGCGAGCGGGATAGCCGTCCACTGATATTTTTTAATTCCGCCGTAATAATGCGTTTTCAAAAAAGCCATGGAAGAATCTTCGTAAAGCGGGTTCTGCTTAATATCGAGTCTCGGCGAGTCGATATGCGAAGCGAGAAGCCTGATTCCGTCCTTGCATACGTTTTCGGAACCTATTTTAAACGCAACGAAACTCTTGTTTCTGTTATTGAAATAGTATTTGCCGCCCTTTTCGAGTTTATCTCCGAAACGATATTCCTTATATCCTTTCGCCTCGCAAAGTTTTGCGGAAGTTCTGACCGCTTCTCTCTCGGTCTTCGAGTCATCTATGAATTTTTTGTAATTTTCGGCGTAATCATAAGCCTTTTTTATCTTTTCATCGTCGGAAACTTCATAAAAGTTACGTTTTTTGTACGTCAATTCTTTTTCGAGTTCCTGACCTGCGGTTTTTTTATCTTTACTCATAACCGTTCCTCCGATTTTAGTTTTGTAATTTAATTATATCACATTATTTAAGTATTTACAAGAGAAAAACGACATATCGCAAGAAAAAAACGTTCCGAAGAACGCTTTTCTAATTTTTATTACTGTTTTATGCGTATTTATTGCATTTTGGATAATTGATATCCATTTTCGGATAATAAACAATTTATATTTTTATTCAATAGGCTTGCCACATTTCGGACAAAACTTTGCATCTGTCCCTACCTCTTCCCCGCAAAATTTACAGGTTTTACGAAGAGGTTTTCCGCATTTCGAGCAGTAATTATTGTCCGATTTGTTCACTTGACCACATTCGCATACCGCTACGCTTTTATCGTTTTCGGAATCATCTTCTTTATCCACGTCATTCATAGTCGCAACGGCTTCCTTAACAACTTCTTTTATAACGGGCATACTTTCGTTTTTCGTATAATTCATAACCTCTCTTTGATAAGCGAAACCCAAAATCGCCCCGCCGACACCTAAAAGCGGCACGCCGATAAAAGACAGAAAGAACAATTTTGACATACCCGCTCCGCTAAACGCGTTTTTAAACATACTTATAACCCC
>CALGVF010000386.1 GCA_937920115.1 uncultured Clostridia bacterium | reverse complement strand
TGTTTATAAGCGTTGCGATAGTCGCGATAGCCCTTGTCTATGCCGCTATCAACGTTAGAAAGTATATAAAAACTACTAAAAACGCAAAAGCGGAACGGGAAGACAAGGAAAACGAGATCAAAGAAGCAGAAAGGGCGGTCGGAGGAATTTTGCGTTCGTTCGGGTATTCTCCCGACTACGGAGCGGAAAGGGCTTACGCCGAAATTTCGAGAGATTACGCGGACTACCTTTCGCTCGGGCAGGAAAAAGAAAAGAATATTCGTCGTCTTAACGACAAACTCGCCGAAGCGAAAATAACGGAAGAGGACTTGAAAAAGTCGTTTGCGGTCTACGGACTTTACGGCGAGAATTACCGCGATATGTATTACTCTTTGAAAAAATCGGTTGACGACTACGCCGCTTTAAATAAAGAAAGAGTCGATTCGCAGGTAAAATCGAAAGGTTATCTCGATAAAGCAGAGGACGCGAAAAGACTTTTAAAAGACGCTTTTTCAAAGTACGGTTTACTCGTCGATAGCGACGTAAAAAGGCAGTTAAAGAACTTATCGGCGGACTTTTCCGAAATGAAGCGGCTTGAAAACGAAGTAAAACAGGCGGCAGAAAAAGCCGAGAAGTACCGAATAGAAAGTAAGATTACGGAAAGTAACCCGACGATAAACGAAACGACATACGAAGAGTTAAGCGAAGAGTACAGACTTACGCAGAGTAAAATTGCGGCTTTAAAGAGCAGTATTTCGGAAGACGAAAGCAAGTGCGAATCGTTGTACGAAAAGAGACTGTCTCTCGAAGAGGAAGAGGAAAAACTCGCCGCGTACAAAGAAAGGTACGCCGATATAAATTCCGCAAAGGAATATCTGACGATGGCAAACGACAGACTTTTGGAAAAGTACGTCGCTCCGATTAAGGACAAGTTCGTAGAATATTCCGTTCCGCTCGAAAAGGCTCTCGGCGAAAAAGTCGTAATGGATAAAGATTACAGGATATTTTTCGAGAGAGGGGGCGAGATTCGGGATAACAAGCATTTAAGCGCGGGGCAGAGGTGCATACTTTCGCTTGCTTTCAGACTAAGTCTTATAGAAAATGCGTTTGACGGAGAAAAGCCGTTCGTGATTATGGACGACCCGTTCGTACATCTCGACGGCGAACATATAGAAAAGACTGCGAATTTCTTAAAAGAGATAGCGAAAAACGAGCAGATAATATATTTTTGTTGTCACGACAGTCGAAAAATCGTCTGACGGCGAAGTAAATAGAGTGTTGCAAACAAACGCTTAATATTATAGACTCCGCTTTTTCCTTCGGGGAAAGTCTTAATTATGTTTTGTCTTTTGCCGTCACCTTCGGGGAAGGTGTCGCTGAAAGCGACGGAAGGGGATAATGAATTACTGCTTTGTTTGGCTTTGCATTTTTTATCCCCTATCGGCTTGACTTCCATTTCATTCCGTCAACCCACTTCCCCCGAAGGAGGAAGCGAGCATTGTAAAACGGGGAAAATGCCGCAAAGCAAATAAGGGTTGTGTTCGCTGCCGAGGTGAAGCGAGTAAAAGCCGAGAGAGGTCGGAAATATCGGTCGAAAGGTATAAATTTACGATAGTCGGGCGATAATTCCGCTATGGTAAAGTCTAATATAAATATAAGTTTAATCAGAAAAGCGATAGAAAACAGCAAGGGTAAGGACGTAAACGTTCGGGTAAATCTCGGCAGAAATAAGTTTGTTTCTTATAAAGGAAAAATAACCAACGTTTATCCCGCACTTTTCACCGTCTCGCCCTACGGCGACTTTAACGGCAAAACGAGTTTCTCCTATTCCGAGGTCTGTTGCGGAAACGTAGTGATTAAGGCAATGCCGTAAAATGCAACGCATCGCGATAAACAGCCGATTTTGCGATAAAATGCGTTGTCTTTTCTTGTAATAGGAATAACTATTACTGCGAAAAGTCGCCTTTTTTCTCATCAAAATCGCCGATGTTTCTCGCTTGGTCAATTATACGGCATTGCCTTAAAAATTCTTCGTCCGAAGAATCGGCGTAAGAAGAATCTGCATAAAAGGAAAATTCGGCTCATACAATATACCGACATCAGATGCGGAGGTAAATTGTATGATAAAGCCGGAGTACGGCAAAGCGCGCGGGGCTGAACGAGTCTCATACGACGTAAAACTGAGCGCGGAAAGTGTGATAACAACTCAAAACGAAGTCAAAAAACCCGTGTCCTTATCGGCTACGGCGTTCGTGGTGGGTACCGAGAACGACAACGGAACGACCAAGGCGAAAATTAAAGTGGCGTTTCGGTTCGTCTACCTTACCGAGGACGGATTCGATAAATCGGACGCTTACGCCGACCTCACGGCGGAAATTCCGTTTGAAAACGCCCTCGTCAGGGCTACCGCCGAAGATTCGAGAGCGGTGTCCTCGTCCGACGGTTACGTCGCTAAATGCGCGGTCAGAGTGGTCGCCGACGGAATACGAAAAATCGAAGATAACGCGCTTATAGGCGGGGATAATCTCAAAATCAGAGAGAGAACAGAGAGCATCGACGAACGCAGTGCGGTGACTTACGACAACTTTACGATTACCGACGAGTTCGACGTGGGCTACGCCATAAAGGACGTGTTGTGCCACGGAGCGACGGTCAACGTAAAGAGCGTCGAAAGCGGCGTTTCGTGTATAATATTCGACGGCGAAGTCGTCCTTTCTTTAAAGACTTTGCCGTTCTCTGACGGTAACGAAATTCTCAAAGAAAAACGCTGTATACCGTTCAGATTCGAACTCGAAAACTCGGGTTCGCTTCCCGATATGCGGGCTTCGGGCGATTGCGAAGTCGAAAAAGCGACTTTCAAAGTCTATACCGACGAGGGCAAGGGCAAAAGCGCGATAAGCGCGGAAATAACTCTGTCTTTCTCGGGTTTTTCGGTCGAAACTACGACTATTACGTTCGCCGACGACGTTTATTCGGTTGACAGCGACGTCGAGATAAGAAGAGAGGAATTGCCCGTTTGCGAATACGTGGGGCAGTTCACGACGGAAGAGAGACTAAGCGGAGCGGCTTCGGGCGATATTCCCGAGGGCGGCAAAATAATAGGCTCGTTCGGCGAG
>CALGVF010000385.1 GCA_937920115.1 uncultured Clostridia bacterium | reverse complement strand
CAAGTATAATCTTCGCCGTATCCGACCGTATTTTTGCCCGTCGCGGTAAACGCAACGCTCGCGGGAAGAGTTACCGTATAAGTATTTTTCTTCGCTCCCTCTACGGTTATTACGAGATTTTCTTTAGCGGCTTTTACCGTATACTTGCCGTTTTCGCCTTTTTCGACGGCGTTTCCGTTGACTTTTACCGTAAGTTCGCTTTTATCGTAACCCTCGGCTTTGATCACCTCGAAAGAATAATCTTCGCCGTAGACGACCTTGTTTTCGCCCCTTACTTCGTAGCCGTCGCCGTCGGGAAGAGTTACGGTATACCCTGTTTTAACTATTCCCTCGACGGTTATCGCAAGGTTTGCCGATACGTTTTCGACGGTATATTTGCCGTCTTCGCCCGCTTCTGTCGCTACGCCGTTGACCTTTACCACGGGAACGCTTCCGCTATACGCTTCGCCCTTGATTTCGAGAGTGAAAGTATAGTTTTTACCGCCGTAGACGACCTTTTCGCCCGTAAGCGTAAAGCCTTCGCCCGTCGCCAAATCGACTGAATATACCGAATAATTTACGGTATTCGAGTAGCCGCTCTCGCCGCCGTTTCCGACCGCTTTGACCTTAATCGCGTAACTTCCCGCAACTTTTAACGCGGGGAAAGAAAGCGAGGGCGTAACGCCGAGGTCTTCGCCGTTTACGTTGACCGTATAGCCCGTAGCGTTATCGACCGCCGACCACGTTACCGTGAAATCGCCGCCGAGGACGATTTGAGGAACGGCAAGTTCTTCGCGGCTTTCGGTTCCGCCCGTCTCTACCGTTTCGCCCGTATCGCCCGAACTTTCGTTCGTCTCGCCCGATTCCGCAGAACCCGAAAGCGATTCGCTCGTTTTTCCCGAGTCGCCGTTGTTACAGGACGCGAACACGCAAAGCGACAACGCGAGAATTACCGCGATAATCGCCAAAATGTTGAATTTTCTCATATTTACCTCCATATTTTAAGTCTTTCCGACTTTATTTTACTTGAATATGACGTTTTCCGCGTCGAAGAGTTTACCTTCCGCCCAATACACGCCGCCGACGCTCATTACGTCGAGAATAAACTCTTTCGCTTCGATATTCATCTGCACCTGATCGGTCTCGTACTTCATATAGTCGTAAAGGTACATATATCTCGGCTGAAATTTGAGTACTTCGAGTCTCTGAATATACGCCGACTTGTTCTCTTCGCTGTCCGTACTCTCTTCGACTTTGCGTTCCGCTTCGTCGATAAGCGAAATCATAGATTTCAAAAAGCCCTTGTTCGCAAACGAGAAAGCCGCAGAGTCCTTATAATCGTTCGCGGCGAGTTCGCTATAACACTTAGCCGTCATGAGCGAAACGTACTCTGTCGCGTATGCCCCGCCGACTTCGCCGAAATAGTATCTGTTGAACTCCGCTATGAGTTCGTTCATATCGTAGTCGGGATTCCAAAGCATTTTCGAAGCGACATAAGTCTCGAATATAGTCTGATAAATCGTCCTTTCCTGATAGTTCGATTGAAGCATCGCATACACGACGCCCATATCTTTCATCGTCGTGAGACGGTCGTGCCAAGTCGTGTAGGCGGGGTACCACCAATAATGACGGGGGTTATAGGTCGTATAGTCCCACACCATGAACTTGTTGCACACGGTCGCCCACTTTTCCATATAGTCCGAACCGTAGGCGTTGTAGTCCTGAATCGGGTTGTCGTAGGTCACAAACCTGTTCATTC
>CALGVF010000384.1 GCA_937920115.1 uncultured Clostridia bacterium | reverse complement strand
CCATAGCGGACGCATTTGAGAAAAAGTACGGCGACCTTTGCGAGGTCGAACGCATAGATTTCTATAAAAACGGCGGGAAAGGGCTGACAGAATACGAAAAAATGCTTTGCAGAGAAGTCAGAAGTTATAATAAATGCCACGCCTACGGCTATTTTATGACTTCGTTTCTCAGTCTTTGTGGAACTAAGGTGTCGAGTTGGTACGTTATGCAGGTACTCGTTCCGGGGGCGTATAAAGAGGCTATGGAGCGAATGAACTCCTTAAAAGCCGACGCGGTCGTGAGTACTCATTGGGCGACGAATTATTACGCGTCGAAAGCGGATAATAAGCCCATGACGATTATGTATATCCCCGACGCTCACGCGAACGAAATGTTCCTCTATGAGACCGACCTCAGTATGATTTCTATGAAAGAGGGCTACGAGGCGGCTTTAAAGAAGAATAAACGGTTTAATAAAGACAATTTCAAACTCGTTCCGCTCGCGATAAGAAAAGAGGCGTTCGAGGTAAAGGGAAGTAAAAAGGAACTTCGCGATAAGCTCGGACACGACGATAAATTTACGATTTATCTCACCGAGGGCGGTTACGGCATAGGTCTTACCGAGACTCTGTGCGAGAAGATAATAGAAAGAAATCTCAACGTTACTGTTATAGCGGTGTGCGGTAAGAACCCCGAACTCAAAGCCCGTCTCGATAAACTGAAAGCGAAAGGAACGGGCAACGTGTCGTTTTATCCCTACGGTTTTACCGAAAAAGTGCTACCGATGATTGCCTCTTCCGATTTATATATGGGCAAAAGCGGTAACGGACTTATGGAAGCGGCGTTTTTCGGCGTTCCGATAGTCGTCACACATTCGGCGAACAAAATCGAAAAGAATCTCGCGGAACATTACGTTACCTACGTTAAAGACGCCGTGAGAATTTTCGAGGTCGATAAGTGTATGGCATTTATCGAAGATGCTATAAACGGCGGCGAAAGGTATACAAGCCTTTTGAAAGCGGATATAAAAAGAGAAGACTTCGGAAGCGAAAAAATCGCCGACGAAATCTTCAAAAAGATTAACGAAAAATTTAAACTAACAGAGGAATAATCGACTTATACGCGGACTTTTTCGCGGCGATGGTTGTTTCTCGCGACATATTACAGGTGAAATTATGGCAAGTACGAACAAACCCCTCGTTGCGATAGTCGGAAGACCGAACGTAGGGAAATCGACCTTTTTCAATAAGGTTACGGGGCAGAGATTGTCTATCGTGGAGAACGTTCCCGGAGTTACGAGGGACCGTCTGTACGCGGACGCGGAGTGGTGCGGCAAGTCGTTCACGCTCATAGATACGGGCGGAATCGAAATCAAGTCGCAGGACGAAATGTGGACGCATATCAAGAAACAGGCGACGATTGCGATAGAGACTGCGGACGTGATAATTTTCTTCTGCGACGCCAAAACGGGACTTACTTCCGCGGATTACGACGTCGCGGCGATTCTTCGTCGTTCGGGGAAACCCGTAGTGCTTGCCGTAAACAAACTCGACAACTATAAGGTTGAAGTTTTGTTTGATTTTTACGAATTGGGACTCGGTCAGCCGATAGGAATTTCGTCCGAACAGTCGAAAGGTCTCGGAGATCTGCTCGACGAGGTATGTTCGCATTTCAAACAGGTTGAGACCGAAGAGGAAGAGGACAGACTTAAAATAGCGATAGTCGGCAAGCCGAATGCGGGTAAATCGAGACTTACGAACGCCCTTTTAGGCTACGACAGAACGATAGTTTCGGATATAGCGGGAACGACGAGAGACGCGATAGACACACCGCTCGACGTCGACGGGAAGAAATATACGCTTATAGACACGGCGGGAATAAGAAGAAAGCGGTCGGTTTCGGAAGATTTGGAGTATTACAGCGTTTTAAGGTCGTTCGCGGCGATAAGAAGGGCGGACGTGTGCCTTATAGTTATCGACGCTTTTGA
>CALGVF010000383.1 GCA_937920115.1 uncultured Clostridia bacterium | reverse complement strand
TGCTTTCCCCCTTGGGGAGAGTGGATTTTACGAGTGAAGCGAGTAAAAGACGAGAGAGGGCTTACTTTTTCATGAACTTAGATAAAGTTAAATTTTCAAATGACCTCTATCGTCGGCTACGCCGACACTTTCCCCACAGGGGAAAGCGAGATTATTTGATTGCGTTTTTTGTCGTTTTTGCAATTTTTTTATATCGTTTTCTACGGTTTTTTTGTGAAAAGTTCGATTGCCGCTCGTTTTGCCTTTACTTTTAAAATAATATATATTATAATATAGCCACAGACGAACGCTCTGCGACTATTTTTTTACTTTTCAATTTCATTTTTCTTAGTTATGATAATCGAATATTTAGGTCATTCTTGTTTTTACATTCAAGGCAAAGAAAAAAGCGTCGTCACCGACCCGTTTGCGGAAATCGGCTACGACTTAAAAAGAGTATCGTGCGACTATTGCACGATTTCTCACGAACATTACGACCATAACAACTACCTCGGCGTGGACGCGGCGAAGATTATAAAACGTTCGGAAGACGGTTTTGTCGCCATCGATTCCTATCACGACGGAATGCTCGGCAGACTCCGCGGCAACAATCGGATATTCAAGTTTTCGGTTGACGGCGTGACTTTCTGCCACTTGGGCGACCTCGGCGAATGTTTTTCGCAGTCGCTCGTAGAGGAGATAGGGGAAACGGACGTCTTGTTTATTCCCGTCGGCGGAACTTACACCATAGACTACTTGGAAGCGATAAAGTTCGCCAAGGCAATAAACGCTAAGATAACCGTTCCGATGCACTACAAAACGAAAAACTGCAATATAGACATAGACGGCGTCGAAAACTTTTTAAAACGTATGCCGATGGTCGAAAAGGTCGGCAAAACAATCGAACTGAAACGGGAAACGCTCCCCGACGAACCGAGCGTATATTATTTCGGAGAATAAAATATGTATACTTACGAAACGTTACAAGGCAAAAGCATTTACGACTTACGCAGAATTTTGCGTAGTCTCGGCGGCGCTCCCGGGGGAGACGGCAAGGAAAAAATCATAGGCACGATTCTTTCCATTCAGGACAACAAAATAGTGCCGAAAAGAAGTTCGAGGGGTAGAAAGCCGTTAGAGTCGAAGTCTCCCGACTACGAAACCCTTTGCGAAGGGGGCGAACCTGTCGGCGGTTCGTCGGGAACGAATGCCTCGGGACCGCTCGACCCGAATATGGTACTCTCCGACGTGACCAAAGCGTCCGACGGAGCGATTGCCGAAGCGGAGGGCGTATTCGAGTTATGCCCCGACGGTTACGGCTTTTTAAGGGCGGAGAATTACGAGTGTACGAGTAAAGACGTATTCGTATCGAGACCGCTCGTCAAGCAGTACGGACTGAGAAAGGGCGATTTCGTCGTCGGCACCTGTGCGAAAATGCGTGATACGGGCGCGGCGGCGTTGAAATTCGTATATTCGATAAACGGCGAAAATATAATGGACGTCGGCAAAACCGTTCGTCCGCAATTCGACGATTTGACGGCGAGGTACCCCGACGAAAAATTCGTACTCGAAAGAAAGGACGCCGAGGACGACCTCTCGATAAGGAGTATGGATATATTCTGTCCTATCGGAAAAGGTCAGAGGGGACTTATCGTCGCTCCCCCGAAAGCGGGCAAGACCACGCTTTTGAAGAAAATAGCGAATTCGCTCGGCAAAAATTACCCCGAAACGCACCTTATAACCCTGCTTATCGACGAGAGACCCGAAGAGGTTACGGATATAAAGGAAAGCGTTACGGGCGAAGTCGTGTATTCGACTTTCGACGAAACTTCCGAGCATCATATAAGAGTTGCCGAACTCGTTATGCAGAGGGCTAAAAGACTCGTCGAATCGGGCAAGGACGTAGTTATTTTGCTCGACTCGCTCACGAAACTCGCGAGGGCGTACAACTCGTCGTTCCCGTCGTCGGGCAAAACTCTATCGGGCGGTATCGACCCGACGGCGTTGCAACCCCCGAAAAAGTTTTTCGGAGCGGCGAGAAATATCGAAAACGGCGGCAGTCTTACGATAATCGCTACCGTACTCGTCGAGACGGGCAGCAGAATGGACGACGTGATTTACGAAGAGTTCAAGGGTACGGGCAATATGGAACTTCACCTTTCCCGTCAACTCTCCGAGCGGAGAATTTTCCCCGCGATAGATTTCTACAAATCGGGTACGAGGAAGGACGAACTTTTGCTTTCCAAGCCCGAACTCGAATGCGCATACCTGCTTCGCAGATTCTTAGCCGAGGACAGAAACGCGAGCGAGAACATACTCGACGCGATGTCGAAATGCGAGAACAACGCGGAGTTTGTCAAAAAGTCGCCCGTGTTTATAAAACTGACTTCAAGATAATTCGGGATAATAAGTTATCGGCGTTTCATAACCCGATCTTTAAACCAACCGAATACTTTGCGGACGGCGAAATCGGACAGTCTTTCGGGGTGAAACTGAACGCCTAAAACGTTGTCGCCGTAAAATACCGCTTCCCGAACGTTGTCGAGGGAAGTCAACGCTTCCGAGGCGAACGCGGGAACTTTATCGACTGCCTGCCTGTGAGCGGAATTTACTACCGCGAACGAGCCGAAAACTTCGCCTTTTCCCGAGACGGAATGATAGGCGTCGCAACCTTTTTTGCGGTGAATACCTACGTTTTTCACGTTTTTTAAGGTGCCGCCGAAAAAAACGTCGATAACTTGCAGACCTCGGCAGATACCGAGTACGGGAACGTCGAAGCGGACGAAGTATTCGAGAAGCAAAAATTCGAGTTTATCCCTTATGAAATTTACGTTTTCGGAGCGTATTTTCCCGTTGTAAAAGGGCGGGAAAACGTCGCCTCCGCCGATTAAAAGCAAACCATCGTAAGCGGAAAGCGAGGGCGGGAACAGGGATATTTCATACGGGAGACCGACTTTTTCAAGGGCTTTCAGATAGGTTTTCGGCGGGCGTTCGGAAGCGACTAAAATTTTCATAGTAATATAGTATTAAAACGGAAGAATAAAGGTGAAAAATGAAGACGATAGGACTTGTCGTCGCAATGACGAAAGAAATAATGCCGTTTTTGGAAAGGCAGTCGGGGAGTGTTGAAAAGTTATCAGATTTCCCGTTCGAGACTTATGCTTGCGGAATAAACGGCAAAAAAATAGTGTGCGTAAAGTCGGGCGTGGGCGAGGTTTTCGCGGCGGCGGCGACGCAGTATCTGATAACGAAATATTCGCCCGAAATAATCGTTAATTTCGGCGTTTGCGGAAGCCTTACGGACAATTTCGACACGAAACAAATAGCGATTGTCGGGGGCGTGGCGTATTATCAGTTCGACACCTCGGCGATTGACGGAACGAAGGTCGGGCAGTATACGGGCGAAGACGGCGTAGTTATGTCTACGGACAAAAATCTCGCCGAAAGAGCAAGAAAAATTCTCGGAGGTAAAACTCCGATAACGATATGCGCGTCGGGCGATAAATTCGTCGCCGACGAGGGCGAAAAGAAGCGATTAAGAGAAGTATTTAACGCGGAAATTTGCGAAATGGAAAGCGCAGGCGTACTTATAACCGCGAGAAATTCAAACGTGCCTTGTTTAATAATTAAGGGCGTATCGGACGGCAAAGGCGGAGCGGAAGAATATCTGAAAATGGTATCTATGGCGAGCGAAAAGTGTGCGGAAGTAGTAACGGGGCTTTGCGGCGAACTGTAAGGAGTTTGCCTGTCGGCAGTGATATTGCTTTCGCAGTTATATTTGCCTTGCGGCGTAGGGGACGGCGCCCCGACGTCCCGTAAAACGGGAGCAGTGCTTTATGGTAAGTGATATTGTCTGTCGGCAGTTATATTTGCCTTGCGGCAAGTCTATTTTCTTGCCTTCCCCCTCGGGGAAGGTGTCAACGAAGTTGACGGAAGAGGTCTTGTTTGTTAAGAATATTGCGAGTATCATACATCTTTTGCGTTAATGACCTCTATCGTCTTGACTTCCATTTCATTTCGTCAAGCCACTTTCCCCAAGGGGGAAAGCAGGATGATGAAGAGGAAGCGAAGAAGCAAAGAAGAATTACGACTTATCGGCGATTATTACAGATTAAACGAAATATGCTAATAAATATGGGAAACAGAAAACCGAAACTCGGACTCGCTCTCGGGAGCGGCGGCGCGAAAGGCGCGGCTCTTTTGGGCGTATTAAAAGCGTTCGAGGAAGAAAATATAGAATTTGACGTCGTAGCGGGAACGAGTATAGGCAGCGTCGTCGGAGCGTTGTACGCCAAGGGTTACACCGTCGGCGATATGATGCGGCTCAAAGAGAGTATTCGCATCGAGGACCCGCAAACTCTTCTGATGTTGTACCTCGGCGGTACAGGTCTTACGGGCATAATGCGTAAAATAACGGGCGGGGCGTATTTCGACGACCTCGTTAAACCCTTTCGGGCGGTTGCGACCGACCTCGACAGCGGCGAAGAAGTCGTGATAGGCTACGGCGAAGTGTCGACGGCGATAGCGGCTTCGAGCGCGATTCCCCCTGCTTTCAGACCCGTCGTAAGAGACGGCAGAAGACTCGTCGACGGAGCGTTCGTGAACTACGTTCCAGCAGACGTGACGAGAATACTCGGAGCGGAAAAGGTCGTGAGCGTAAATCTCGGAATGGGCAGCGACACAAATCAGCAGATAAAGAAAACTTTGGACGAAATGTACCCCGAAAACGGCGTGAGATTGCAGGACAGAAGCAGACAATGTTACGAGTATTCCGACCTTATAATCGCCCCGCCGCTCGACGGTTTTTCGGGGGCGGACGTAAGGCGGCTCGACGATATGTACGAGATAGGTTACAAAGAAGTAAAAAAGAAAATCGGCGAAGTACTTAAAGCGATAAAGCAATAACAGGTTGCAAAAATAAGAATATGAGAATAAATCCGAAAGAAAATTTATACGGACGGTTCAACGTTCCGTCCGATCAGTGCATAACTCACAGGGCTCTTCTGCTCGGCTGTATAGCGAAAGGCAAAACCTACGTTATCAATCCGAGTATGAACGAAGAGACTTCCACGGTAATATCGTGTATCAAAAAAGCGGGAGCGAAAGTCAAAATCAAAAAAGGCGTAATCGAAGTAAAGCCGACTAGAAAAATAGAGAGCGGACTGAGATTCGATTGCGGGTCGAGCGAGACTTTGATGCGTTTTTTATGCGGACTTGTCGCGGGCAGCGGAGTGAGAGCCGAACTTACGGGCGACAAATGGCTTTGTCAGCGTTCGATGCGTAACGTGAAAGAACCGCTCGAAGCGATGGGAGCGACGGTCGCTCTCAAAAATTACACCGTGCCGCCGATACTCGTCGAGGGCGAAACGGTAAGACCTATCGACTATTTTATGCCGATAGGCAGTTCGCAGGTAAAATCGTCGGTGCTTCTATGTGCATTGGCGGGCGGGGTTTCTGCGAAAGTCACCGAGGAAATACCGTCGAGAAACCACATGGAAATACTCATGAGGGAAATGGGTGCGGATATATCGTTCGATAAGGAAGAATCGAGCGTGACCCTTCGCGGCGGCGAGATAAAAGGCAAAAAAATATACGTTTGCGGCGATTTCACGCAGGCGACGTATTTCCTTACTCTCGGACTTCTGACGGGCAGGGTCGAATGTCTGAATACGGGCGTAAACCCGACGAGGACGGGCGTTCTCGAAATACTCCGCAGAATGGGAGCGAAGATTAAAATTTCCGACGGCAGAATACTCTGCGGGGAGAGAATAGCGGATATAGTCGCCGAGAAAAGTCAACTTAAAGCCACTTTGGTGACGGAAGAAGAATCGTACAAGGCGGCGGCGGAACTTCCCGCTCTCGCGTGTCTTATGGGTATGGCGGACGGCGAAAGCATAATCGCGGAGTCCGAGGCTCAAAGAATCGCGGACAAGGAATATTTCGACGAAATAGCCGAACTTATCAATTCTCTCGGCGGTAATTGCAGGAGATTTGACGGCGGAATAGCGATAAAAGGCGTTAAAAAATATCGCGGCGGCAGCGTAAAAGCGAGCGAAAACGGCAAAATCGGCATGGCGGCGGTCGTCGGACTCTCGGCTTCGGAAGAGGGCGGCGACTTTGAGGACGAAGCGGCGGTAAACGGCGAATATCCCGACTTTTTAAAGACTTTCAGATACGCGACCTTTGCGTATATGGACGAAAAGCCGAGCGATTATCCTTCGGTAGTTAATTCGTTTATTTTGGATAAAATCAAACTCGCGAACTACGCGTTTTTTACAAAGTCGGCGAAAGAACGGGGCGTTAAAAAGGCGATTTCCGAACTCAAAGACTGCGACGGATATTCCGTATCGGAAGAATATTCCGCAGACGTTTCCAAGAAAATAATCAAATATCAGGGTACGGCGAGGGTGACGAAAGCGGTCAACGTAGTTCACGGAGTCGCGGGCTGTTCGACCGAGGGCGAGGCTCTCGTATATTCGCTTAAAAACGAGGGGTACGA
>CALGVF010000382.1 GCA_937920115.1 uncultured Clostridia bacterium | reverse complement strand
CTACGCGGGTCCCAAAGCTCAAGACGTTATTTCGCGAGAAAGAAACGCCGATAAGTTTAACGAAACACTCGACGCTCTCGAGTGTTCCTACGGAAACGCCGACGTCGATAACGCCATGGACCTTGCGGAATCGATTCTCGATAAAAATCCCGACGCTTCCGTAGTTTATTTAACGGGTACAAAGTATAAATATGCGAGCGATTCCGTCGAGGTTGTGGACGTCTCGGCGGAAGGCGAATGGAATGCGGCAGTTTTGGATGTAAGAACAGAAATTGTGGACGGAGTATACGAAGTTCAGGTTGACGTTGCGTGTTACGGACGAAATTGCGATATCAAATTGATAGTCGAGGCTAAGAATATCAACGGTACGGGGACTAATTTGACTTTACCCGATCCCGAGGGTGGAAGCGTAAACTGTATCGGCGATAAAATTTATACTGTAATTTACGGTTTTTCCGAGCGTAAATACGGCGAAAACTCGATATTTGTTGATTTAGGAAAAGATAACGCAAAATCTAACAAGTTCTGGTCTTTTGACGAAATTATCGCAAGAATAGAAAATCCGGACGATTCGGTTGCTATAGACGACTATATCAGAGTATACGGCGGTACAAAGACAAAGATAAATATCGAATACAAAAGTACGAACTGGAACCAATTTTTCCGTCAGGCTTTACTGACGGTAGGAGAGTCTTTGGGATCCGCTAAAAACTACGATATTACGACTATAAACAAAGGAAACGATGACAAGGCTGAGACCTCGGGCTACGATATATACTTTTTCGAACACGAAATGCCTGAAACTTTACCTAAGGACGGTATCGTGTTTATGATCGATCCTAATAGTTCGTTAGACGCCGGGTTTGAAATAATTCGTTCGGAAACAATACAAAATTGGGACGGAGACGGTTCGTCGCTTGCGATAGGCGATAAACATCCGATAACCGACGGAATAGACGTGAGCGATATTAAACTGACTGAATATACCGTGGTTGACAGGGATTCGCTGGACGGGTACGACGTACTAATGTATTATGAGGGTTCGCCTGTCGTTTTCGTAAAAAATACGCCGAATACGAAGATTTTCGTAATGGCTTTTGACGTTCATAAATCGAATATCGGACTCAGTTGGCGTTTTCCGCAGTTGATATATCAGGCGTTGGATTATTTTCTGCCGCAGACTTTCGATAAACCGACCTACGAAATTTATGAAAACATCACTTTAAATGCGAGAGGAAGCGAGTTGACGGTTATTGCTCCCGACAATCAGGAAACAAAGGTAGATTCCTTACCTTCCGAATTAAAGGTGGATAAACCCGGAACGTATACTGTCAGACAAAGACTTATGTCGGAATCGGAAGAAAATTTACGTTATCAGACGGAAATGTTTTTCGTTCGCATTCCTTCATTGCAAAGCAATATAACGAGAAGCGAAGATTCGCTTATCGGACCCAATGTGACGAAGGTCGAAGAAAAAGATTATAACGAACTGTTGATTTATTTTGCAGCGGCGTTGCTCGCTCTTGCGTTTATCGAGTGGTTGTTGCAATCGAGATCGGGCGTATAGCGGAGGAGAATATGTATAATTTTAAAATTACGTTTGCCCATCCGTGGTTATGGCTTCTGCTTATACCCGCGATAGGTTTTGCGTTGTTTACTTATTTTCGTTCGCCGAAAAAATACAGGCGAACGAGAAACAAAATAGTATCGTTGTGTCTGCATATCATGGTAATCGTTTTATGCACCGCAACGCTTGTCAACACGCAGTTCGAATATGAGGTAAATAATACTCAGAACGAATTATTGTTCCTTATAGATACTTCTGACAGCAATGACGACTCACAATCGGCAAAAGACGAATATTTGTATAATGCCTTGGCTATGGTTGATTCAAAATCATTCAGCGTCGGCGTTGTTACGTTTGGTTTTGACCAAAAATATACCGTACCGATTACGAACAAGGTTTCGTCTGTATATGAAGCGTATAAAGCGAGTATGGAAGACGAAGCGAATAAGCCCGACTCGACCGCGACGGATATAGCCGCCGCGCTCGAATATTCCAGGGCTTTATTCAAAAATCCGCAGACAAGCAAAATCGTTCTTATAAGCGATGGCTATGAAACGGACGAAAACGTTACGTCTGTAGTGAGGGCGATAGCAGCGAGCGGAACAAGCGTAGACGTTATAGGCGTAGACAGAATTATACCGAACGTCGATATAGAGGTTGTTGGCGTTAAGTTTCCCGATTACAATGTCGAAAAGGATGAAGAATTCGAAATCGAACTCACATTTAAAAGCCTTCTTCCCGATAAAACCGACGTGCAACTCACCATAGGCGATAATGATAAATCGAAAGAAGTGACAATATCGCTTACTTCGGGATTGAATACGGTTAAAATTCCGCATACTGTATCGGACACGGGGCTACATTCTTTCAAATTCGACGTTTCGTACTTATCCGACGAAGAGTTAAAAAACAATTCTTTGATTTCGTATATGTACGTCGAAAAATTCGATAAAATCCTCGTAATCGAAAGTTACGAAAATCAATCTGAACAGATAAAGGAACTTTTTTCCGATTATAAAGTTACCGTTTTCGGAATTGAAGACAGCGAACTTCCCGTTACTGCAGACGAACTCAGAGAATACGACGAGGTTATATTGAACAATATATCCAACAGTGATTTAAAGAAGAAAAAAGGCTTAGACGAGGCTTTGCAACGTTACGTAAGCGAATACGGCGGAGCGATGTTTACCGTCGGCGGAAACGAACAACAGAAAGACGAAAACGGCAAAAACGTATCGCATTCGTACAACAGAAGCGACCTTAAAGGCAGTATTTTACAGACGATGCTTCCCGTCGAAGCGGTCGACTATACGCCGCCGCTCGGATTGTACGTAATCATCGACGTATCGGGGTCTATGGATTCCGACAACGGCGGAGGGATTACGAAAAAGCAGGCTGCGTGCGACACTGCGATGAGCATAGTCAAGGACGATTCGTGTTTAAGCGAGAGGGATTATTGCGGAATAATGACCCTCAGCGACGATTACGAAGCGGAAACTCCCAAGCCTGTTTCTATGCTGAATCAATCCGAACTCAGATCTGCGATAGTCAGGATAAGAGAAGGAAAAGATGGCGGAGGAACGATGTTCGGTCCCGCAATTAACGGCGCTGCGCAGCAACTTTCCGCTTTAAAAAACAGTCACGTAATCGAAAAAATGCACATTATCGTTATTACGGACGGCGGAGCGGGAGATTTTACAGCAACAGAAGAATCCTCTTATAAATCTTATAAAGATATTGCAACGGATTGGGCGGCGAAAGGCGTAACAATATCTTTTGTCGGTGTTGACGCAAATGAGAGAGACGTGGAAGATATGAAATCTGTTGCGGAAGCGTGTAATGAAATCGCAAACGACACGGTCGGCAAAGTTTATAACGCTCAGGTCGAAGACCTTACGATACAGATTAAAGGCGATATAAAAGTACCGTCGATAAAGGAAGTCGAGGAAAAAGAATTTGTTCCGACGCTTGAACCGAACACGAACTACACGCGAATCCTTTCACAAGACGATATGCCGACGCTCGGCGGTTTTTACGGAACCAAAGCAAAGAGCGGTACAACGGTATTGTCCGGCGATTACAACGTGCCGATATATTCCGAATGGCGTTACGGTAAAGGAATGGTCGGAAGTTTCATGTGCGATTTGCAGGGAATATGGTCGGAAAAAATGCTCGCCGACGAAAACGGTCAAAAACTGATTAAAACCATAGCGAACAAGTTGATGCCGACGAAAAGCATACGAAAACCCGAACTTATAGTGGATATTACAGAAGATAACTATATAAGTCAGGTAAGCGTTATTTCCGTAGATAAGTTAAAAGACGGAGAAAAAGTCGAATTGACGGTGACAAGAGCAGACGGTAAAGCCGCCGACGTAGTCGTAACACAACCCTCCGAGGGAAACTCGTACACGAGGGGCGTATTGCAGATAAAAACGCCCGGAGTATATATCGTAACGGCAAATAAATATGACGCCAACGGAGCGATCGTTGCTCAGAAGAGCGTTTACAAGAGTTTTTCTTATTCAAAAGAATATTCTTTACCCGACGAAGATTTCGATGCGAAAGCCTTTCTCGATCAAATCGCGGAGGGCGGCGAGGGAACGTCTCAATCTATCAGGAGTGCTGACGCAACGGCCGTTCTTGACGGGTTTGTAACCGCAATTAAGAAGAGTTACAATCCGACTATTCTGTTTATGATTCTCGCTATCGTATTCTTTATTACCGACGTTGCGGTGAGAAAGTTTAAATTCAAGTGGATTCACGAAATAATCAGAGAAGCCAAAGAAAAGAAACAGAAACAAAAACAATGATTTCGACTTGCGGGCGGATATTCCGCCCGTTACGGAGGATAAAACATATATGAAATTATTAAAACGAATCGGCGGTCTTACGTTTTTCGTTATAGTTTCGTTGTTATTGACGACGGGTTGCGGAAAGAGTAAACTCGCGACGCCGAAAAACCCGACTATAAACGAATTAACGATGACGCTTTCGTGGGACGGCGTGGAAAACGCGACAAATTATATCGTAAACGCGAACGGTAAAAACTACGTCGTTTCAAAAAATTCTTTCGAACTTGTGAATCTCGACGCGGGGTCTTACAGTCTGAAAGTAAAAAGTCGAAACGCAAAAGGCGACTATTCGGATTCGGGTTGGACGACGACTTTGAAGTATGAAAGAGCGGAAGAAAACGGTCTTGTTTACACGCTTACGAACATGAATTCCGAGTATATGGTTACGAGCGTCGGAACCGCCCAAGGTAAAGTCGAAATCGGCGATTATTACAACGGTAAACCCGTAACGGCGATAAACGATAAAGCGTTTTCGGCGGCAAGTAAAATCACGGGAATAAAAATAGGCGACAACGTAAAGACGATAGGTCTGAACGCATTTTCTAACTGTTCGAATCTCGAAACGGTCGAATTCGGAGCAAACGTCGAAAAAATAGGTCAATATGCTTTTCAGGGGTGCCGAGGACTTAAAAGCGTCGTTCTTCCCGAGAAACTTACTACGGTTTCCGAATACGCTTTCAGATATTGCAGAGGACTGACCTCTCTTACCATGAACAGCGGCTTAACGGATATAAAAGAGGGAGCGTTCGCTTCCTGCGACAGGCTCATTACTTTGAATATACCCGACAGCGTAAAGACAATAGGCAAAAATGCCTTTGAGAAATGCGACCACCTTGAAAGCGTGACTTTCGGAAACGGTGTTACAACGATCGGCGAATCTGCTTTTTCGTCTAATACCGCATTGAGCAACGTTAAATTCGGACAAGCGATTACGAATATCGGAACCTACGCTTTTTACAAGTGCGTAAAAATTCAGTCTCTTGATTTGCCCGAGTCTCTCGTTACGATA
>CALGVF010000381.1 GCA_937920115.1 uncultured Clostridia bacterium | reverse complement strand
TTGCGACATTTTCCCCGTTTCATCGGGGAAATCTGCCCCAAAGGGGAAAGCAAGAGAGGATAAGAAAAAAGCGTCCCGAAAACGAGAAGTAATATTACAACGAAGATTTCTGATTTGCTCGGACGACTTTTTATAACCTCTTTAACGTTATTACGTTGACAATTTCGCCGATTTATGCTATATTAGAACTGCACGGACGAGTAGTCCTACGGAGAATACGATGCTCGAACTCAAAAACGTTTCTTTCGTCGCGGAAAACGGCAACGAGAGAAAAGAAATTTTAAAAGATATTAACCTTAAATTAAGCGAAAAGTTTATCGCTTTCACGGGTCCTAACGGCGGCGGTAAGTCTACGCTTGCCAAGGTTATTATGGGCATATTGAAGCCGACAAGCGGCAAAATTATCCTCGACGGCGAGGATATTACCGATACGTCCATTACCGACAGGGCGAAAAAAGGCATTTCTTTCGCCTTTCAACAACCCGTGAAATTTAAAGGCATTACCGTGACCGATTTAATCGAAATCGCAAGCGGCAAAAAACTCGGCGTGAGCGAGATTTGCAAGTATTTGTCCGAAGTCGGGCTGTGCGCGAGAGATTACGTAAACAGGGAAGTCAACGCGAGTCTTTCGGGCGGCGAACTCAAACGTATAGAAATCGCCGTTACGCTCGCAAGGGGCAGTAAATTCACGATATTCGACGAACCCGAGGCAGGAATAGACCTTTGGAGTTTTAACAGCCTCATATCGGTGTTTGAAAAACTTGCCGAGGACCACAGCGAGTCGATTTTAATCATTTCGCATCAGGAAAGAATACTGAATATCGCGGACAGAATAATCGTTATCGCAGACGGAAAAGTCGCGAGAGACGGCTCGAAAGAAGAGATTTTGCCGAGCATATTGTCGGCTTCGTCCGCTTGTTCGGTGCTTGAAAACAAGGTTAAGGAGGCGTAAATGTTATGGAACTTAACGGACTTGACAGAGACCTTCTTAAAGAGATAGCGGGCATAGAAGCGGTGCCGACGGGGGCGTACAACGTCAGAAGAAACGGCAAACTCGCGGGCAGAAATACTACCGCAAACATAGATATAGTAACGAAAACGGATAAGCCGGGCATAGATATAATCATAAAGCCGAAAACGAAAGACGAGAGGGTGGATATACCCGTAATTCTCACCGAAACGGGGCTTGACGACCTCGTATACAACGACTTTTACGTCGGCGAGGACGCAGACGTTGTTATAGTCGCAGGTTGCGGAATACACAACGCAGGCGGACTTAAAAGCGAACACGACGGAATACACGCTTTCCATATCGGCAAAAACGCCAAGGTGTTGTATATCGAAAAGCATTACGGCGAGGGCGAGGGGACGGGCGAAAGAATACTCAACCCGACCACGCTCGTGGAGATTGCCGAGGGCGGCTCGATGACCATGGAAACGGCTCAGATTAAGGGCGTAGATTCGGCGATAAGAAAGACGGACGCCGTTTTAGGCGACGGAGCGACGCTCATTATCCGCGAAAAGATAATGACTCACGGCAAACAGTACGCGGAAACGAATTTCCACGTTGCGTTGAACGGCAAGGACAGCGGGGCGAGGGTAATTTCGAGGTCGATAGCGAAAGACGATTCGCATCAGAAGTATATATCGTGTATCGACGGAAACAATCTCTGTTCGGGGCATACCGAGTGCGACGCTATAATAATGGATAACGGCACGGTGACGGCGAAGCCCGAACTGAACGCGAACAATATCGAAGCGAGGCTCATTCACGAAGCGGCGATAGGAAAGATTGCGGGCGAGCAACTTATCAAGTTGATGTCCTTAGGACTTACGGAAAAAGAAGCCGAAGAAAAAATAGTAAACGGCTTTTTGAAATAAAAAACAAAAGGAGACAAAATTATGGCAAAGAAAACAAAAGTAAGAAGAGTAAGAACCGCAAACGATAAGGCTACGCTTTTGACCGCGCTTACCTATATAGTTTTAGGGTTGTTGTTTGTGTTTTGCGGTATTTATCCCGATATCCTTAAATGGATTATGTTGGGAGTCGGCATACTTATCGCGGCATTCGGCGTTTACGAACTTGTAAAAAGAGATTACGTCACGGGTCTTATAATGATTGTCGTAGGCGTGTTGTTCGCTCTCGGCGTAGTCGACGCGATAATTACGATAATGCTTATAGTTATCGGCGTTGTTCTCGCAGTTCTCGGAGCGTACGAACTGATAGTTGCTTTCAAGAGTAGCAGAGTATCGATAAGCGACGTGATTTCGGCTATTCTTTCGATAGTCGCAGGTATATTCTTAATTGTTGCAGGTTCTTCGATAATCACTTGGGCGTTCATAGTTGTCGGCGTGATTATGTTTGTTGACGGAGTACTTATTTTCTTCGGCAAGAAACTTATCTGATAATTGAAAGATAATAAAAGCCGAAAAAAGAATAAAGGCAAAACGTAAAATAAAAAGAACGTTAAAAGGCGGTCGCGAAATTCGCGACCGCCTTTAAGTTGTCGCTTTAGCTTGATTTAACCCCCAGTTCTACTGGGGGAAATAAAGAAGCTT
>CALGVF010000380.1 GCA_937920115.1 uncultured Clostridia bacterium | reverse complement strand
TTCGCAGGCGGGATAAACAGGATAAAGCGGCGAGTCCGTTTTATATAAAGTGGGAGGAACGTTAAATTTTTTTCATGGCGTTCTCGTTATTACCACGTTTTTTGGAGGAGAAATATGGCTAAAAAGGTTACTGCAATAGTAAAATTGCAATTACAAGCCGGAAAAGCAACGCCGGGACCCCCGGTAGGTTCTACTCTTGGTCCTTACGGAATCAACATTCCGGGATTCACCAAGGAATTCAACGCAAAGACGGCAAACGAAGTCGGATTGATTATTCCCGTAGTAATCACTATTTATCAAGACCGTTCTTTCACGTTCATCTTAAAGACTCCGCCGGCGCCGGTACTTATTAAGAAGGCGTGCGGAATCGAGACCGCGAGCGCAAAGCCGAATAAGGACAAGGTAGCGAAACTTACCAAGGCTCAGGTCGAAGAGATAGCGAAACAGAAGATGCCCGATCTTAACGCAGCGTCGCTCGAAGCGGCAATGAGCATGATCAAGGGTACTGCTCGCAGCATGGGCGTAACCGTAGAAGAGTAAAGGAAGAGTGGGAGAGAAGGATATTCTCGTTACAACCACAAGGAGGATTCTTAAATAATGAAACACGGAAAGAAATATCTCGATAGCGCGAAGGCATACGACCGCGCTAAACAATACGAAGTCGGCGAGGCGGTGGACGTAGTCCTTAACAACGCCAAGGCGAAATTCGACGAAACTATCGAACTCCACGTCAGACTCGGCGTAGACCCGAAACAAGCGGATCAGCAGGTCAGAGGCGTAATCGTTCTTCCCAATGGAACGGGTAAAAACGTAAGAGTTCTCGTTCTTGCGAAAGGCGATAAGGCTGACGCGGCTACGGCTGCGGGAGCAGATTACGTCGGCGCGGAAGAACTCGTAACTAAGATTCAGAAAGAAAATTGGTTCGATTTCGACACCGTAATTACGACCCCCGATATGATGGGCGTAGTCGGAAGAATAGGTAAACTCTTAGGACCTAAGGGCTTGATGCCCAACCCGAAGTCGGGAACGGTTACTATGGACGTAGCGAAAGCGATTGCGGACGTTAAAGCAGGTAAAGTCGAGTACAGACTTGACAAACAGGCTATTATCCACTGCGCTATCGGCAAAAAGAGTTTCGGAAAAGACAAACTCGTCGAGAACTACAACGCGCTTACGGACGCTATAATCAAGGCGAAACCGGCGGCTGCTAAGGGACAGTATGTAAAGAGCGTAACTCTTACAAGCACTATGGGTCCCGGCGTAAAAGTTGTACCGAAGGGCGTATAATCGCTTGACAAGCCGCTTTTAAAGTGGTAGAATAATCACAGTTAAATAATAAGCCGAAGACAGCAGGTTGTAAAGCGGACACGCTACCCGCCGAGGTACGAAACGAGAGTTGTAATTATTATTAAGCCCTCGACCGTATTTCGTGCGGTCGAGGGCTGTTTTCAAACAAAAAATAACGGAGGTAAATTAAGTTGTCGGCAAACAAAGAGGCAAAAAAGCAAATTGTAGAAGACATCAAAGCCAAGATTCAAGCCAGCAAGTCTATAATTCTTATCGACTACAAAGGTTTGACCGTGGCAGAAGATACCGCATTCCGTTCGGAAATGAGAAAGTCGAACACCGAGTACAAGGTACTTAAAAACACCTTGCTTAAAAAGGCGTTCAACGAACTCGACGTAACCGCGTTCGACAGCGACCTTAACGGTCCTACTGCCGTAGCGTTCGGAGCAGACGAGACGTCGGCGGCAAAAGTTGCTTGCGATATGTGCAAGAACACCAACGACAAGATTTCCGTAAAGAGCGGATACGTAGACGGCGCGTACGTAGACGTAAAGGCGGTAAAAGAACTCGCATCGATTCCTTCGAAAGAAGTACTCGTTGCAAAACTCGCGGGCACATTGTCCGGAATTGTACGCGGCTTAGCGGTTGCTCTTAACGCTGTCGCAGAAAAGAAAGAGCAGAACGCTTAATAAAAGCGAAAAAAAAATAATTAAAAGAGAGGAAATTAAAAATGGCAGATATTGCAAAATTCATTGAAGAAATCAAAGGTATGACCGTTTTGGAACTCAACAGCCTTGTTAAGGCAATCGAAGAAGAGTTCGGCGTAAGCGCTGCGGCTCCCGTAGCGGTTGCAGGCGCAGTAGCGGCTGCTGCTCCGGCAGAAGAAGAGAAGACCGAATTCAACGTAGTATTGAAAGAAGTCGGCGGCAACAAGATTGCCGTTATCAAAGCGGTAAGAGAAATCACCGGACTTGGCTTGGTAGACGCGAAGAACCTTGTTGAGAAAGGCGGCGTAGTAAAGGAAGCGGCTCCGAAGGAAGACGCAGAGAAGATGGTTGCGAAACTCAAAGAGGCTGGCGCAACTGCCGTTATGGAATAATAGCGAGTTATTTAACGAAAAGAGTAAAAAGCGGACAAGAAATCTTGTCCGCTTTTATCGTGAGAAAATTTTTAACAGGAAGGATACAGTGTCTGAAAACGAATCGCAATGACGTATGCAGACAAATCGTAGGGGACGGCGC
>CALGVF010000379.1 GCA_937920115.1 uncultured Clostridia bacterium | reverse complement strand
TTGATTCTACCGCCTTTTTCTATACTTTTAATTAGTTTAACCGTCCGATTTATCGCCTTTCGTCGCCAGTGGTTGTAGCACAGTGAAAAGCGGAAGTCAACGGCAAAAAATTCTTGCTACGGTTTTTAATTACAATAGATACCAACGCAACAATTTTTGCGCTTTTTCGTTGACTTCCGTCTTAATGAAATTAAAGAATTTTACTTAAATCTTTTCCCGGTGCTACCCCGTTTTTGCCGAAAGGCGAAGTAAATCGGAGGTAAATCCAAATGAAAAGAAAAATATTAGATTTCAGCGTTATGAAAGAAGAAATCTCGCAAAACAACGTGCTTGAAATGGCAGAACTGATTGCCTTTACGGAATTACGATTTCAAATAGGCTAAATAATTTCGCTAAGCGTAAAATAAAATTCGACCACGCCGACAAAATGGACGACGTAAAAGCGCTTGTAAAAAACGAACTCGGCAAATTTTTGGACTATATCGAAAAGCAAAACACGAACTTTTATTCTTACAGAGATTATCTCAATGCTTGCCTTTATCTCGGCTTAGATATGAACGAAGAAAAGAACCGTTATCCACACGATTTTAAGCGTTGGCACGATATACGAATTGACGAATACCGTTCTGCAAAAGCCTTAAAAGACGAGCAGGAACGCAAGGAGTTTTACGACAAATTTGCCGCCGTGGCAAACAAGTATTTAAGTCTTGAATATGATAAGAAGTCAGTCTATATGTCGATTATCGCTAAAAATCCAAGCGAATTGATAACAGAGGGTGATGCGCTCCATCACTGCGTCGGACGAATGAATTACGACCAAAAATTTGCAAGAGAAGAATCGCTTATATTCTTTATCCGAATGAAAGAGAAACCCGAAGTTCCTTTCGTTACGATTGAGTATTCGCCAAGCAAAAGGCGAGTTCTTCAATGTTACGGCGACCACGACACTAAACCAGACGACGGCGTAATTGAGTTCGTTCATAAGAAATGGCTGCCTTACGCCAACAGAAAATTAAAGCAATTAGCGGCTTAAAAGGAGATTTTTAAAATGGAAAACAATTACTATCGTATCACCGCATACAACAAGGATTTAAACGTTTGTCTGATTGCCGACAGCAACGGCAAGTTTGAAAAATTATGGCAATTTTCTTCGTTCTTCGTTTGCAAAGGCTTTGAAATTATTGCCGTAGGAAAAGAAGAAAACTTTTCGTTTGGCAATATTCCGAAAGCGAACGCAGATAGAAACAATATTTTACTTCGGGCGTGCGCAAAAGGCAGACCTAACGTAACTGACGGCAAAATAAAAATTCGCGGGAAAAGGTACTCTTTAAACCCTTAAAATTTACGCTTGAAAACAGGTTAAAAATACCCGATTGACGATGGGACGTGTGCTTGTCTTGATACAAGTGCGGCGGCGCGACGCGCCGCCGCAAGACAAGCACACGCCGATTCAACCCACTAATCAATTAAATTATCCAAAGGCGCGGAAGTTTGCCGCTAACCCGCTTGGCAAATCTTCCGCGCTGCCTTTTTGCGTTTTAATTACTTTTAGGCATTTGCTTTATGGTTTCTTCATTTACTTTACCGACGATACAGCCCTCGTCTATGCAGTTAAAGTCGTCGTATAAAAGCAATTTTTTATCTTCTTGCCCTATACGGGTTACTACGTCGCTTGAAAACACGTCGGATATAAAATATTGCGGCAAGCCTTTGCTGTAAACTATTTTTTCTCCCGTTTTTTCTATGTATTTTAACAGGTAGGCTATGGCGTCGCCCATTTTCCGCTCGTCGTCTATCTTTTCAAAATCGCTTCTTCCGAATTTTTCATTGAAATAAGTGTTTTGTACCGTTATTTGCCTTTTATGGGTTTTCAGACTGTAATCGTTTACTTCTATCGTTTCGCCCGGCAGAGTGCCGTCGGGGATATAAAATATTCCGTGAAAGTGCAGTCGTTTCTTTTCGGGCGACCGTTCCCACACTCCGACGTACTTCCATCCCTTTCTATGCGAAAAATTCGCAAGCGTCCAGGTGAGTTTTTTACGGAAAGATACTTCGCTATGCTTTTTGCCGTCGTAAGTAAAAGTTACGAAATAATTAAACTTTTGTAAGTTTACTTTTCGCACCATCCTCGTGCGACGACATATTAAATTCCTTTTCTTTCTTTCGAGGTTGTCGTCGACGTAATTCTCTGCGGATTTTAAGTCTTTAAACAGCCCCTTAATGCCGTCAATTATCTTCGATCGAAGAAGTTGTCGTTTAAGCCCCGAATGCGCCTTGTACAGCCTTTCAAAGACTTGCTTTTTAGTGGTTTTAGTTCCTTTCGCCTTTACGGTTTTCATAACGGGTACGAGTTCGCCGTCAACGAATTCCACTTGCGTTAATACTACCCCTTTCGGAGTAGTAATCGTTACGGGTTCTTGTTTATCCTCTACGGGTTTTAAATTTTCGTCTACCGTTATTTCTTTTTCTTGCTTTTTTAGTCGCGGTTTCGTCCACCGCGTAGTATGCGGTATCGCTATATAATGCGA
>CALGVF010000378.1 GCA_937920115.1 uncultured Clostridia bacterium | reverse complement strand
CCGCAGACGGCAGAACGTTCGAGGGATATTTCCACGGCGTTTACGAACGACTCGTAAAGTCGGGGTATTGCGGCAAAGCGGAAGTTTCGTTCGCGTTTTCAAGCGACGACAACTATCCCGCAAAACTCATAATCGAAAAGCAAAAGACGGGCTATAAGTCGTTTAACGGCGAAAAACTCGAATTTAAGCAGTCCGAAAAGGATATAGGATACGAGATTGCGGAAGTCGAAGTTAAGAAAGGCGAGAACGTACTTTCCTATACGATAGATTTTAAGGACGGCGAGAGAGTGAGAAAAATTCTCTACGACCCGACCGTTCCCGAAAGTCTCAGAAATTGCGTCGCCTACGAGACGGGTATCGAACAGATTTTCGTTCGCGGAGATTTCGACTGCGAAAACGGAAAGATTGTCTCGAAAAAAACTAAACTTGCGGGCAATCTTACCGTGCAGGGGCTTGAAAATTTCTTCGGAAAAGTCGCGTATTCTTTCGACTACGTTTTCGACGGCAACCCCGTGAGATTTGTTCCGAACGGCGATTTCACGGCGTGCAATTTTGCGATTGACGGCAAGAATTACGAAGTATTGCTGACGGACGGCGTTACCGTAAGGGGCGTTAGCGGCAAAAAGACCGTGACCGTCGAATGTTATTCGTCGCTCAGAAATCTGTACGGACCTTTCTATTTCAAAGGAGCAGAAGAGAGCGGAGTCGGCAGCGACGCTTTCACTCTTCGCGGCGGTTGGATTGGCGACGGCACGAACAAAGATTACGACGGGCAAAAAAGACTGATACCTTTCGGAATTAAGGACATATCGGTTTTGCGATAAAAAAATTCGCGTTTGCGATTAAAAGGAAATTGCGGGGCGTTTACGTTCCCGTGAAAATAAAAACAAATAAGGAGTGTAAGGAAAAATGAAGACAGTTAAGGACAAATATCTCGTAGTAGGAGCAGATTTCGCGGGCTTCCCGCTTAAAGAAGCGGTCGTGGCTCACCTCGAAAAGAAAGGTTGGAAAATTCTCGATTTGGGCGTTAAGAAAGACAGCGACCCGAACGACACCGACCTTATGTTCCACAGAGTGGGACTCAGAGTCGGAGCGATGATTTCGGAAGGCGAGTATGAAAGAGCGTTGCTTTTCTGCGGAACGGGTATGGGAATTCATATCGCGGCGAGCAAATGCCCCCACGTTCACGCGGGCGTAGTCGAGAGCGTTCCTGCGGCGAGAAGAGCGATAACGGGTAACGGAGTAAATGTACTCGCGATGGGAGCGTTCTACGTAGCCCCCGCAATGGGTTGCGATATTGCCGACGCTTACCTTTCGGCGACTCTCGGTTCGGATCAGACCTGGTGGCATAATTTCTACGAGTTCCACAAACTCGCGATAGACGAACTCGAAGCGTTCAATTACGACGAGTACAAGAAAAACGGTTTCAAAGTCAACAAACTCGGCGACTACGACCTTGTTTTAGAGGATAAACCCGAATAATTATGGAAGAAATATTTTCTGACACGATAAAATTAGATAAAAAGGGAACGGGCGTTCTGATGATCGCGCACAGAGGACTTTCGGGACTCGAAACCGAAAACACGCAATGCGCGTTCGTCGCCGCGGGCAACAGAAGTTATTACGGCATAGAAACGGACGTTCACTTTACCAAAGACGGAAAGTACGTAATCAGTCACGACGGCAATTTAAGCCGTATTTTCGGTAAAGATATCGAAATAAAGGACTATTTGTACGAAGATTTGCGTAAAGTAAGAAAAACCGAGAACGGCGATACGGTGGAGTATATGGCTGTTCCGACTTTGAGGGAGTATTTGGGCGTTTGCAGGCGTTACGGCAAAAAGAGCGTTTTGGAACTCAAAGTCGAATACACGGACGAGCAACTCAAAGAGATTATAGAAATCGCGAAAGAGGAAAAGCAGTTTGAAAACGTAATTTTCATATCGTTTTTCCCCGACAATATGATTCGTCTGAGAAAGATATTGCCGACTCACCCGCTTCAACTTCTGACGGGACCGATAAATTCCGAGATTATGGATATATGCGAGAACAATTCGCTTGAAATCGACGCCGATTATATGTCTTTGAACGAGGAAAATATCGCGGAACTCAAACGCCGCGGTATAAAAATCAACTGTTGGATAGTGAACGACCTCGAATATGCGGAAAAACTTGTTTCTTGGGGTGTAGATTTTATTACCACTAACATTCTCGAATAATTTGCGTAAATAACTATAAAAATAAAGCCGAGGCTTCCGCTGATTGCGGAAGCCTCGGCTTTATTTGGTATATAATCAGTATAACTTGCTTTTTCTGATAACGACGGTGAAAAGGTTGTCGGAGCGGGTCTCGGAAATTATGTTTTCTTCTCTTATCTCTTTGCCGTTTATGATAAGCGAAAACGGGGTGTCGGCGAGTATTTCGAGCGTT
>CALGVF010000377.1 GCA_937920115.1 uncultured Clostridia bacterium | reverse complement strand
AATAAAATTTCAAAAAAGCAATAATTCCTACGTTAAGCAATACGGTTAAAAGCATTGCCGTCTTGTTCTTTTTCTTTACCGTTTTTGCGTCCGCCTGAGAATCGTTCTGTCTTTGAATATACGCCGCGCACAGCCAGACGCTTACAGCCGTAAGACAGATAAAAGGAGTAAGATAAGTGCTTATTATCGCATAAAAAGCAACGCTCGCGACAAGTAAAACTATCCACCTGTATCTTAACGAAATAAGATAATAAATCGCCACGGCGCAAATAAGTACAATAAAAAAGATTAACATCATCTTATTCATAGAAAAACCCCGTTTCCTCTTGTTTTCATAATAGAAACAAGGAGAAACGGGGTTTTGTCCACGAATCTGGATGGATTTTTAATTTAATTTTTGAAACTGTCGGATATAAAAGTCAGAATGCCGTTCGCAACGCTTTTGTCGGTCGTGTCGATTTTTATGTTGTATCCGAAATTATTATAATTAAAATAACATAAAGAATTGTTTTTTTCATGACTGAAGTAAAATATAATTCCGTCTAATTCTTTTTCGGTCGTTATTTTCTTGTATTCGTCAAGGGTTGTCAGATAAAGACCGTCTGCTTCTACATAGACGGAAATTTCAATATTTTCGCTTGAATTATAGGAAATATAGTAAGCGGCGGTATCGCCTTTTTCATAACAGCCGACCGCTTCGTTCAGAATATATTCCTTATATTCGGTTACGGCGGAAGAGTTCACGAACGGCAGGAATTCTTTTTCCGAATAATCCGCGTTGACTTCGGTAATTTGCTCCGACGAAACGGGGGATAAACCCGTAAGAAATTCAAGCCCGTCAGGTTTTTTTAATGCAAAATAGCATATTAATGCCGCTAAGACTAAAAATAATCCGATTGCCGCAACGTATAACGCTTTATTATTGCGAGAACCGTTCATCGGACGATCGGAACCGTTTCCGCCCGCCGTTGCGGTAACGGGAACGGCAACTTGCTCGGTTACCCGTTCCTTGTTCATATATTCTTTGGCTGCTTGCGTTACGTTTACGGACGGCATTTTTTCATTCTGCGCATATTCCGAAAACAGGGCGTCGAGCCGCTCGTCTTTTTTGTTTTTTTCTTTCATAAAGCACCTCTTACTCTTAAAACAATTAAAACATTCGGTTTGTCCACCGTTAAAGCAAAGTTTTCATAAATTCTTCGGCTTTTGCGATTTCTTTCGCGACGTATGACTTCGATTTTCCTATTTCCTTCGCTATTTCGCGCACAGTCATATCCAAAAAATATTTCATATAAATCATTTGCTTTACGATAGGCGGAGCAAGAGAATTCATCAATTTTTCCACGAGAAGTTGCGTCGTGGTTTTGTCTTCTGCGTCGTTGCCGTCGGAAAGGCAGAAAAACTCGTCTATATTCTCCGTCGGGTGGCTCAATGACGATTTTAATGCGTTCAACGCCGTATTCCTTACTATTTTACATACCCACGCGTATGCGTTAGTTCCTTTTTTATACTTGCCGACGTTTTTAACTATTTTCAGAAAACTGTCCTGAACCACGTCTTCCGCAAGAAAAGAATCCTTTACTACGCCTCGGGCAACCATGAACATTATTTTACCCATAAACGAATACAGCAAATCTACGCCGTTGTCGTTTCCGTCTTTTATCAAAGAGAGGGCGTATTCGGTTTTTTCGTATAACTCGACGTTCAAAGCGTTTTCTCCGATAATCAGTAATAATAGCATTACAATTATAGCGTATTTAG
>CALGVF010000376.1 GCA_937920115.1 uncultured Clostridia bacterium | reverse complement strand
AAATGTCGCAAAGCGACAAAAGGGGGGCGTCCGCCGCCGAGGCGAAGTGGATTTTACGAGCAAAGCGAGTAAAAGACGAGAGAGGTCTTACGTTCCGATTTCTTTGCGAGAATTTCTGTTTTATGCGTTATTAACCTCTATCGTCTCGGTTTCGCTTCACTTTCCGAGACACTTTCCCCAAAGGGGAAAGCAAGTATTGGCATCAACTTCAACTATTTTTGCATTTTTCAGTTTCGTCTGTATAAAATTTCGTTCTCTGTCGATAATTCCCCGTATGAAAAAAACGGTCTTCGCATTGCTCTCGTTTTTGATTTTAGCGATTTCCCTGCTCGTAAACGGCGGCACGGAATTCAAAGAGGGCAAAAATCACATATTTTATCTGTATTCGGCTTCGTCCAACGCGACTATCCGCCGCCTCGACGAAAATTCTGTCCGCTACTCGGTATTTCTCGGCGAAAAACGCGGCGAAAGTTGCGAAATTGCGGAATCCGACCTGCCGAACGTGCTTAAAAGGCTGAAAGCGGAACCCGTTTTCAACGAAATGGGCGAATTTTTTGAAAATAACTACTATTATTCGCCGAAAATCAAAGGCAATATCGTGATTAAAGGGCAAAGGATAAACCTGCACGTCTCGAAACGCGACGGCAAAATCTATATCGCCTCGCCGCTCAATTTCGGAAGTTTTTAAATTTTTTCAAAAACGCCGTATAAAACGCCGAAAGGCGGTCGATAATCAAAACCACAGGCGGAAAACGACGCCGCCGCTAAAAAAATCGGAGGAATAATAAAAATGTCGGAAAAGAAAAACAACTCGTTACTTAGTTTCGTAAAACGAAATCTCTACTACCTCGTTATAGGGGCGTCCCTTATAATCATCGCTACGGTCATAGCAATCGTGCTTATCACGAACAAGACTCCCGATCAGGCGGGAACTTCCGAAAAGCCGAACCCCGCGACGGAATCGACCTTGCCTTCGGAGTCCGAAAAAAAACCCGAAAGCGAACAGCCCAAGCCGAACGATTCGGAAAAAGAACCCGAAAGCGAAAAGCCCACGGACACGAAAATAGTATTTTCGCTCCCCGTGACGAACTCGACCGTATCCAAAAACTACACCTCTTCTACCGTAGTTTTCAATAAAACGCTCGGCGTTTATACGGGTCACATGGGTATCGACTTCTCCGCGGAAGCGGGAACGGAAGTACTCGCCGTTTACGACGGAGTTATCGAAAGCATTACGACTTCCTATCTCCAAGGAACTACCGTGACTATCGACCACGGCAACGGACTTAAATCGATTTACAACTCGATCGAAGCGGCTGAGAATCTCGCCGAGGGTCAGAAAGTCGAAAAAGGCGACGTTATCGGCGCGGTGTCGGACAACAATCGTCAGGAATACAAAGACGGGGCTCACCTCCATTTCGAGGTGGTCGAAAACGGTAAAAGAATCGACCCCGAGACCTATCTGCTTCTTGCGGAAAAATAATAGTAATATTATCGGATGCCTTTCCGTACAATGTACGGGAGGGCTTTTTCATGTACAGAATATCGAAAGCCGTTTCTTTATTTATCGTTTCTTTAATGCTTTTCGGGGTCTTGTCCGCCCTTTCGTCTTGTAAAAAGCCCGAGGAAAGGCAGTCCGTAAAACTCGTCCTTTCCTACGACGACGAAAACTCGATTATAACGGGAAAAGCCGTCTATAAGTTCGTAAACTCGACAAACGAGGCTGTAAAAGCCGTTCCGTTCAACCTCTCGGCGAACGCCTACAACGAGAAAAACCGAGCCTTACGCAAGACCTACGACAACGGTTATTTAAGCGAAAACTCGTTCGGCGGAATAAAGATTACCGAGTGTCTGTACAACGGAAAAGCCGCCGCGTACAACCTCTCCGACGACGAACTGTCATTAGAGGTTGTTACGGGCGACTTGTTCCCGAGCGAAACCGCCGAAATAACTCTCAGTTTCACGACATCTATTCCGCAGGCGAAATTAAGGCTCGGCAAAACCGAAAATACGGTAAATCTCGGTGATTTTTACCCCGTTCTTTGCAAAATGCAGTCGGACGGGTTCTATAAATGCGGCTACAATCCGTTCGGCGACCCCTATTTTGCCGACGCGAGCGACTATTACGCCGAAATATCCGTTCCGTCGAAATTCGTCGTAGCGGCTTCGGGTTTCCCCGAAAAAACGCTGATTGACGGCGACAGAACGACTTATTCCTATTCGCTTAGCGGCGGCAGAGATTTTGCGTTCGTACTTTCCGACAAATACAACGTTTCGTCGGTAAAATGCGGCGAAGTCGATTTATACTACTATTCTCAGGCAGAGAACAATAAAAACATAGAAACGGTAAAGAGTTGTTTCGAGTTTTTCTGCGACAAATTCGGGAAATACCCGCATAAAACTTTTTCGACGGCAGAGACCGATTTCGCCGTGGGCGGAATGGAATATTCGGGGCTTACGATGCTGTCGGACGACCTCGACGAAGACACTTTACTCCTTGCGACCGTACACGAAACGGCTCACCAATGGTGGCACTCGGCGGTAGGCGTAAACGAAGTCGAGGACGCGTATATAGACGAAGGACTTTGCGAATATTCGACCTATCTTTACCTCTCGGAGAACGGTATGAAAAAGCAAGCGAAAGAAATGATTACGAACGCAAAAGCCCTCTATAAGTCGTTTTTCGAGGTAAATAAGATTTTGAACGGTTCGGCGGACACGGTGATGTCGAGGAAACTCGACGAGTTTAAAAGTCTGAACGAATACGTTGCGATAGCCTACGGGAAAAGCCTTATAATGTTCTACGAACTAGAAAAAACGACAGGAAAAAGCAAGGCGATTTCCTGTCTGAAAAAGTTTTATAATGGCAATGAGTATAAGACGGTCGGACTTAACGAACTGATTAAGGCGTTCGGACACAAAGAATATTTCGAGTCTTACGTCAACGGGAAAGTTGTAATATAATAACGAATCGCCGCAAACCTCTATTTTTTGTGATTTATGCCGAAGTAATCGAGCAACGCTTTGTAAGCGTCCTGAGCGTCGAGGCAAGTATCCGTAAGAAAGCCTTTTTCTGCGTTCCACTCTTTAAGTCCGCGGTAATAAAAGGCTTTTTTGCTGTCTACGATTATGAACGGAACGATATTGAAACGCAGACATTCTTTGAAGCAAATTAAACGCCCCACTCTGCCGTTTCCGTCCTGAAAAGGGTGTATTTTCTCGAAATTGTAGTGAAATTCGATAATATCGTTTATGGTAGCCTTATTTTTGTTGTAGTCGGCAAGTAGTTTTTTCATAGCCGCGGCAACCTTCGACGGCAAAGTCGTTTCGTTCCCGCCTACTACGTTCGCCCTCTGTTTATACTCGCCCACGTTGAACCACGATAGATAGGAATCTTTCGTTCCCGTTTTCAGAATTTTGTGTATCCTCTTTATAACGGCTTCGGTAAGAGGTTCCTCGGCGCAGTCGATTATATAGTCTATGGCACGGAAGTGATTAGCCGTTTCTATAATATCGTCAACGGGTAAACCGTCTTCCGCTCCTATCGTATTAGTTTCAAAAATAAGCCTCGTCTGATCTTCGGAAAGTTTACTGCCTTCGATTCTGTTTGAATTATAGGTAAGCCGAACCTGCGTTTCGTGATAAAGACCGCA
>CALGVF010000375.1 GCA_937920115.1 uncultured Clostridia bacterium | reverse complement strand
TTTATCTTAAAACAATCGCCGACGGCATAATTCGCGTTGTCAATCGTCAGCCTGCCGTTTCCCACGCTTTTTACTATACCGAAAAATTCGCCCGTATGATTTTGTATTTTGTCGGATAATATATCGCCGTCGAAACCGAAAGAGTAACCTTTCGTATAATTACCTCTGTTATAGGTCCTGTAAATTTCGCTTTCGTCAATATTTTTGCCGTCAATAGCCGCCCTGTAAAGCCTTACGGCAGCGGCAACGTATTCGGGAGATCTCATTCTCCCCTCTATTTTTAAACTGCTCACGCCGAGATTTTCGATTTTCGGGACATAATCGTCGAGTTTTAAATCGGAAAGCGAAATCGCATACTCGCCGTTTCCGACTTTCGTTTCGAGCGTGTATTTTTTACGGCACGGCTGTTTGCAAAGCCCTCGGTTGCCGCTGTTACCGCCTATAAACGAACTCATATAGCAATGCCCCGAAAAACAACTGCATAACGCCCCGTGAACGAAAATTTCCGTTTCTATGTTTTCGGCGATTTTCTTTATCTCGTTTTGCTCGGTTTCCCTCGCGAGAATTACTCTCGAAAAACCGTATTCGGCGGCAAGTTTCGCCCCCTCTGCGTTGTTTACGCCCGCTTGCGTGCTGAGATGAAGCACGCAGGACGGAAATCTGCTCTTTATCAGCGGAGCGAGAAATATATCCTGCAATATAAGAGCGTCTGCTCCCGCCGACAAGGCATACTCCGCTTCCTTTAAAAAGGGTTCCGTCTCGCAGTCTTTAACGAGCGTATTCAAGGCAACGTAGACTTTTACGCCTAAATTATGGGCGTAATGAACGTAAAAACCGATATTATCCTTATTAAAGTTTCCTGCGTTTTTACGAGCCGAAAAGCCGCTAAGCCCGAGATATACGGCGTCGGAGCCATTCTCTATCGCCGCGAAAAAGCACTCTTCGTTTCCTGCGGGAGCAAGTAATTCCATCATACCTATATTTTAGCAGATTTCAGTCCGTTTGAAAACAAAAAAAGGGGAAATTTTACTACTTATAAAACTTTTTTTATCCTTTTACCTCTCCTTTTCCTATCGTGAACGGCGTTATCATTACCGAAGGCACTTTTCCGACTATAAGATTGTCGAATACGAGAACTGAAATAGTATCGTTAATCGTTTTAGTTGCCGTTTTCGTCACGATATTCACTGTGCAATTTATATTCAGATATAAAGAATGTCTCGTCTGATTTATTCCCGCCTGCGTAAAAGAAGAAATCATATCGCACTTTACCGAAGCGACCGAAATAACCTTCATTTTTACGGTCGGACCGAAGCCGCTTATAAGTCTTATGCCCGTAAAAGCACAAACGGGAACGTCCACTCCTTTTTTTATCTCGCTCGTAAGGTAATTAAACGCGTTCGTCGCAACCGTCGTAGAGAGTCTGTTTACTTCGTAACTGTCCGTCACGACCATACTTATCTGACCGTCCTTGTCGGTTTTCACGTCCACGAGGTCTGCGTATCTGTATTTCTTATCGACTATTACGTCCACGGCGTAATATGAAGCGGAAGAAATAGCCGAATCGAAGCATTTTACGGCGTAGTCCACCACTATTCTGTCCGAGGAAAAATAAAGAGATACGACGAGCGTTAAAAACGCGATTAAAAAACAAAAGAATTTAAAAATTTTCTTCTTACATTTCATAGTAAATTATATGGAAATATTTTACGAATTATTTTTAAAGCAAGGAACATAATACTTGTATGAATTCCACGGTATTTTTTAAAAATAAGCCGTCTATAATCGCGACTTCCACCATAGCAGGACCGAAAGAGGGCGAGGGAGAACTCGGAAAATATATCGAGAAAATAGTTAAAGACGATATGTTCGGCGAGAAAACGTTTGAAAAAGCCGAATGCACAATGCTTACGAGCGTTGTAAAGCAAGCCCTGAAAAACGCGAAACTAACGGAAAACGGCGTAGGAGCGTTAATCATGGGCGACCTTTTAAATCAGATTATCTCGGCAAGTTTCACGGCGAGAAGGTTCGATATTCCGTATCTCGGGGTATACAACGCCTGCTCCACTATGACGGAATCTCTCGCCATTGCCGCCGCTTTGGTTGACGGCGGATATTTACCCAACGCCATAGCGGCGACGGGAAGCCATTTTTCGACCGCCGAAAGACAATATCGCTACCCGTTAGAATTAGGTTCGGTAAGACCGCCGCAGTCGCAATGGACGGTCACGGCGGCGGGAGCGAGCGTCGTAGCGATAGCCGAAAGTCAATACCCGAAAATCACATCGGCTACTTTCGGAAAAGTAATCGATTTCGGCGTTACGGACGCAAACAATATGGGAGCGGCTATGGCTCCTGCGGCCGCAGATACAATCGTCAGACACTTTACCGAAAGCGGAAAATCGCCCGACGATTACGACCTCGTTTTAACGGGCGATTTGGGGGCTTTGGGCAGCAGACTCGTAAAAGAATTATGCCTTGAAAAAAATATCGACATCGAAAAAAATCACGTCGATTGCGGTGAACTGATATACAATATCGACGAGGAAGAATTCCAAGGCGGTAGCGGCGCAGGTTGCAGCGCGGTGGTATTCAATTCGTATATATACGCAAAAATGTTAAAAAAAGAGTTAAACAGAGTTTTGTTCGTCGCAACGGGAGCGCTGCTCTCTACTCTGTCAACTCAGCAAGGCGAATCGATACCTGCCATATCTCACGCGGTCGGCATAGAAAATTGAGGTGAAAAATGCTTGAATTATTATATATGTATTTAAAGGCTTTCGTAGTCGGCGGGGCAATATGTACGATTGCTCAACTGCTCATAAATTATACGAAAATCACTTCGGGTAAAATACTCGTCTATTTTATGCTTTCGGGGCTTGTTCTGCAAGCGTTCGGACTATATCAATATATTGTAGACTTTGCGGGAGCGGGGGCGACCGTCCCCATAAGCGGTTTCGGTTATCTGCTCGCAAACGGGGCGATTAAGGGAGCAAAACAAGGACTTTTCGGAGCGTTTACGGGCGGACTTGCTGCGGCGTCGGCAGGAGTTACGGCGGCGGTAGTATTCGGATATTTCAACGCATTGATATTCAGGTCGCGTTCAAAAAAGAATTAAAAGGCAAAATAGCGACTGTAAAAAACACTTGACCATAAAAAGGTTGAGTGTTTTTCGCTTTTATGGTATAATTTCTCCGTACAAAAATAAAACCCCAAAGCAAGGAAGACATTTATCTTCTTAAATCTTATAATTTTGTTAACACAAGCAAAAAAAACTTATAGAGGGAATGAAACAATATGTTGACTTTTTTAGACTTATGTTCCGGAATCGGCGGAGGTAGACTCGGACTAGAACAAGCCGGAATGAAATGTATAGGTTACTGCGATACCAGTAGATTGGCAAATACCACTTACAATCTTATGCACAACACGGAAGGAGAATTGTTTTTTCAAAACATAACAAAAATAAAACAAGACATGTTACCCCCTTACGACGTCATGATTGCCGGTTTTCCTTGTCAAACATTTTCAGTTATAGGAAGACAGGAAGGCTTTGACGACAGACGCGGGCAAATTATATTCACTCTTTGCGATATACTGAAATTTTCACAACCGAAATATTTTATTTTAGAAAATGTAAAAGGATTAGTAAC